>NZ_JBHVPG010000004.1:155639-387274 GCF_042887545.1 Streptomyces sp. NPDC057939 | reverse complement strand
CTCTCCTCCCGCCCCGGACGCATCGCGAAGGAATGGACCGTCGACATTCCCCAGCCGCGCCGCATCGAGGACTCGGACGTCGCCGAACTGTCCCTTGAGATCACTGAACACCTGCGTGGGGAGATCCGCCGCCATGGCCAGCACTGACACCACCGCCGAGGCCTCCGCCCGCAGGAAGGGCGACGACCTGGCCGGCCTGGAAGCGGGCCTCGACGCCCTCGACGCGGTCGAGATCCGCCGTACGCCGGTCCGTGAGGTCCTCGTCAAGAAGGTCCTGCCCCCACTGCTGGCCGTCGGCCTCGTGCTGCTGGTCTGGCAGATCCTCGTCGCGGCGAAGGTCACCGACGAGACCAAGCTCCCGGCCCTGTCCGCCGTGTGGGACAGCCTGTCCGACATGTGGGTCAAGGGGACCCTGCTGGAGGTCGTCTGGACCAGCGTGTCGCGCGGTCTGCTCGGCTTCCTGCTGGCCCTGGCCATCGGCACGCCGCTCGGTCTGCTCGTGGCCCGGGTGAAGTTCGTCCGCGCCGCCATCGGACCGATCCTCCAGGGCCTGCAGTCCCTGCCGTCGGTGGCCTGGGTGCCGCCGGCCGTGCTCTGGTTCGGCCTGAACGACGCCATGATGTACACGGTGATCCTGCTGGGCGCCGTCCCCTCGATCGCCAACGGCCTCGTCTCCGGCATCGACCAGGTCCCGCCGCTGTTCCTGCGGGCCGGTCGGACCCTGGGCGCCACCGGCCTGCGCGGGGCCCGACACATCGTGATGCCCGCCGCGCTGCCCGGCTACCTCGCCGGCCTGAAGCAGGGCTGGGCCTTCTCGTGGCGCTCCCTGATGGCCGCCGAGATCATCGCCAGCTCCCCCGACCTGGGCCTCGGCCTCGGCCAGTTGCTGGAGAACGGTCGCAACAACATCGACCTGCCGGGCGTGTTCCTGGCGATCATCCTGATCCTGGTGGTCGGCATCGCCATCGACCTGCTGATCTTCAGCCCGGTCGAGCGGTGGGTGCTGCGCTCCCGCGGCCTGCTGGTCAAGAGCTGAGTCCCGTGTCCCGCGCACTTCTGGTCATCGCCCACGGCAGTCGCGACCCGCGGCACGCGGCGACCGTGCACGCCCTCGTCGGGCGGGCGCGGGAGCTGCGGCCCGGGCTGCGGGTGGAGACGTCCTTCCTGGACTTCAACGGTCCGACCGTCTCGCAGGCCCTGGCCTCGCTGTACCTGTCCGGCGTACGGGAGGTCGTGGCGCTGCCGCTCCTCCTGACGCGGGCCTTCCACGCGAAGGCCGACATCCCGGCCGTGCTGGCCGAGGCGACGACCCGGCTCCCGGACCTGTCGGTCCGGGTCGCCGGCGTCCTCGGGCCGTCCCCGCTCCTCGTCGCGGCCCTGGAACGCCGCCTCGCCGAGGCCGGTCTCGGCCTCACCCCGGCGGACCGCGCCGGCACCGGTGTGGTGCTCGCGTCCGCCGGATCCTCCGACCCGGAGGCGATCGCAGTGATCGCTGAAATCGCGCGGGAGTGGCGGCACACCGGTTGGTGCGCCGTGCGGCCTGCGTTCGCCTCCGCTGTTCTGCCCCGCACCGAGGACGCCGTACGGGCCCTGCGCGCCGAGGGGGTCCGCCGGATCGCGGTGGCCCCGTACGTCATCGCGCCGGGCCGCCTCCCGGACCGCATCGCCGCGGGCGCGGCGGAGTCCGGCGCCGACGTGGTGGCCGACGTCCTGGGCGCGGCCCCGGAACTGGCCCGCCTGCTGCTGTGCCGCTTCGACTCGGCCGTGTCCTCCCGGACCGCGCCGGCCGTCCGCGACGCGCTGACCGCCTGACCCGAAGCCCGGAGCCCGAAGGCCAGGGCCTTCGGGCTCCGGCGGGGTCAGCCGCGGGCGGCAGCCTCGTCGGCCAGGGCGGTCAGGTCCTCCACGGACATGGCGCCCGGCGGCAGGGACTCCCGGGCGAAGATGTTCGCCGCGTGCCGCAGCACGTCGTTGACCGGGGTCGGCACGCCGTGCAGGCGGCCCAGCAGCGAGATCTCCCCGTTGAGGTAGTCGGCCTCCACCGAACCCGTCCGCCGGGCCAGGCTCTGCCAGGAGGACCCGCCGCGCACACCGGCGGGCTGTTCGATCTTCCCCTCCCGGGCGGCCTCCTGCTCGGCGTCGGAGGCGTGGTCGATGCCCGCGGCCCCGAACGCCGCCTTCCCCTCCCGGACGGCGCGCAGCATCAGCGCCGCCTTCGCCGGGTCCGGGTCGGGTCCGGTGGTCGCCTGGATGGCGTTGCCCAGGTTGCCGAGCAGCTTCGCGTACTTCCAGCGCATCACGTCCTCGACGACGGGCGCCCCGAAGCCGGCCCCGGTCAGGTCCGCCGCGATGTCCCGGATCCGCCGGTCGGCGCCGCCGGGGGCCTTCCCGAGGTGCAGGATCCCGGTGAGGGGGGCGCACAGCGCGGAGACCACGCCCGGCTCCAGGAAGGTCGCGGGCAGCCAGACGCAGACGCCGTACACGCGCGCGAAGCGCCGCAGGGCGAGGCGTTCGCTCTCGACGCCGTTCTGCGCGCACAGCAACGGCAGGCGCTGGGCCGCGGTGCCGCCGCCCTCGACCTCCGCGTCCCCCCACGCGTCCAGCGCGGCGATGGCGTCCTGGGTCTTGACCGCCAGCAGCAGCACGTCGTCGGGGCGCAGGGCGCCGAGTTCCCCGGGCGCGGTGACGACGGGCAGCCGGTGCACCCGCGTCCCGTCGGCGGTGGTGAGGCGCAGTCCGTCCGCGCGCAGCGCCTCGGCGTGCGCGCCGCGTGCGACGAGGACGGTGTCGAGGCCGGCTCCGGCGAGACGTCCGCCGATGGTCGCGCCGATCGCCCCGGCGCCGATGATGATGTAACGCATGCCCCGAGCCTGGCACACCGGGTGCCGCGAGGTACCGTCGGGCCATGGTGGACACGGTGTTCGACGTGGGTGGGGACCTGTCGGTACGACGTCTGGGGTTCGGCACGGGTGGTTTGGTCGGGTCCGGCTACTGGGGTCCGCGGGGCGGCCGGGTCGAGGCGCACGCGGTGTTGCGGGCGGCGGTGGAGGCCGGGGTCACCCTCATCGACACGGCCGACAACTACGGCCCGTCGCTGGCCGAGGAGCTGATCGCCGAGGCCCTGTACCCGTACGGGGAGCGCCTCGTGATCGCGACCAAGGGCGGGGTGGTCCGTACCGGACCGGACCGGTGGCACGTGGCGGGGCGTCCCGAGCAGTTGCGCGAGATGTGCGAGGCGAGCCTGCGGAGGCTGCGGGTGGAGCGGATCGACCTCTACCAGCTGCACCGCTTCGATCCGGCGGTGCCGATGGCCGAACAGCTGGGCGCGTTGGAGGGGTTGCGGGCGGAGGGAAAGATCCGGCACGTCGGGCTGAACACGGTGTCCGCCGAACAGCTGCGGTCAGCAATGGAGTTGTCGCCGATCGCCGCTGTGCAGAACCCGTACAACCTGCTGGACCGTTCGTCGGCCGAGGTGCTGGCGCTGTGCGAGGCGCACGGGATCGCCTTCCTGCCGTACTACCCGTTGGGCAGCGGCGCCCTGACCCGGGAGAGCGCGGCGGCGGTGACGGCGGTGGCCGCCGCGCACGGCGCGGGCCCGGGGCAGGTCGCGCTGGCCTGGCTGCTGCACCGTTCGCCGGTGCTGTGCCCGACCCCGGGTACCGGTTCGCCCGCCCACCTGGCGGAGAACCTGGCGGCCGGGGCGATCCGGTTGGAGCCGCGGGAGCTGGCGCTGCTCGACGCGCTGGCTCCGTAGGGCGGGTCTGCCGGGGGCGGTGGGGAGTCAGGGGCGGGTCAGTTCGACGAGTTTGGCGACCGTGTTCCAGTTGCGGGTGGTCACGTCGAGGCCCTTGACGACGGCGGGCCTGGCGAGGGCCTCGGCCAGTTTCGAGCGGCCCAGGCCGTCGGGGGCGTAGAGGTAGACGACGCGGTCGCCGATCCGGTACTCCTCGGGAAGGTGGGCGGCCGGATCCACGGAACGGAAGCGTTCCTCGGCGGGCTGTTCGGAGAAGAAGGTGGCGTGGAGCTGCTTGCCCTCCAGTTCGGCGGCGGGGAAGGGGCAGGCGTCGGCGACGGCCTTCAAGTGGTCCCCGTCCACGACCAGGCACGCCACCCGGAAGCCGAAGTGGGCCTCGATGGCTGCCTCCAGTTCGCGGGCGAGCGCGTCGGGGTCGTGCCGGGTGCTGCTGAAGACGGCGTTGCCGCTCTGCAGGTAGGTCCGTACGTCGCCGTGTCCGAGTGCCTCGATGAGCGGGCGCAGCTGCGCCATGGGGACCTTCCTGCTGCCGCCCACGTTGATGCCCCGCAGCAGCGCCGCGTACTTCCGGGGGGTGTCGGGGGTGCCCGTCCTGTTCGTCATGGCGGCACCTTAGGCCGTCTCCTTCCGGTCCTGTCGGTCAGGTCCGGGCGCCCGGCGCCGGGAGTTCCGCTTCGATGAGGTCGGCGGCGCGGCGGGTACCGCCCTCGGCCGCCATCTCGGCACGGACGGCTTCGGCCCGGGCGGTGACCTCGGGGTCGGCGAGGAGGCCGAGGACGGCTTCCCGCAGGGTCTTGGCGTCGGCCTCCTCCATGGGGAGGTGGCGGGCGACGCCGAGGGAGGCGAGCATGTCGGCGTTGCCGAACTGGTCGACGGCCTGGGGGACGGCGACCATCGGGGTGCCGGTGGCGAGGCCCTCCTGGCTGCCGCCGGCGCCGGCGTGGGTGATGAAGGCGTCGGCCCGGTGGAGGATGTCGAGCTGGGGTACCCAGCGGTGGACCTCGGCGTTGGCGGGGACGGGGCCGAGTTCGGCTTCGTCGGTGAACCTGCCGATCTGCAGGACGACGTGCCAGTCGGGGAGTTCGGCGAACGCATCGAGGCAGGCCCGGTAGAACGCGGGCTGCTTGGTGAAGGTGGAGCCCAGCGAGACCAGGAGGACCTTCTTGCCCTCGGCGGCGGGCGGGCGGGTCCAGGTGCCCTGGGTGGCACTGCGGTCGCCCTGACAGGCCCCGACGAAGGTGTGCACGGTGGTGTCGACGCGGTCGGCGTGCGGCTGGAGGGCGCGCGGGATGAGGACGATGCTGCGGCGGGGGCGGCCGACGAAGGGGTCGGGGTCGTCCGCGATGCCGTTCTCGTCGAGCCAGGAACGGAAGCGGGCGTAGTAGGCCCGGCCGCGTTCGGTGGCGCGCAGTGCGGCGGTCATCGGCTCGGCGACCTCCTCCTCGTAGCCGGTCCAGGCGACCAGGTTCGGGGAGAGGGAGACGCAGGGGACGCCCCACCGGCGGGCGAGGACGATCGCCGGGTAGGAGGTGATGTCGTGGAGGACGAGGTCGGGCTCGTCCCCCTCGAAGGCGGCGGCGAGTTGCGGCAGGGCCTGGACGGCGTCGTTCAGGAAGGGCTCGATGTTGTCGATGAGTTCGGTGCCCCAGGCCTCGGGCTCCTCCTCGGTGGGGAGGGTGGAGTTCCAGATCACCGGGGTGGCGCCGGTTTCCGCGACCTTGTCGGCGTACCGGGCGGGGATGGCGTAGCTGACGCGGTGGCCCCGGGCGACGAGTTCCCGGATCACTTCGATGCTCGGGTTCACGTGGCCGGCGGCGGCGATGGAGAACATGGCGATGTGTGCGGGCTTGGCTGAGGTCATGGCAGGAGCTTAACGAGACGATACGTCTCGTGCAACCTGATTCCGGCAGCCGATCCGGAGCACCCGCGTCCATCACTTCGTCCCCGCCTGCGCCCGATCGCGCACACTGGCCTAGGATTTCGAACTTCCGCCCGATGGCGGCGGGGTCGGTTCCGGGGTGTCCGGGGAGAATGCGGGGAGGTGCCGCGAGGTGCCGGGAGGAACGTTCCTTCGTCGATCGGTCCGGACCGCGAGCGGTTCACCGGCCCCGGTCCGCAACCGGGCCGTCCGCAGGGAGGCCCGCCGCGCGGTCCGCTCCATGCCGCTGCCCCACCCCTTCAGCACGGCCTCGCTGATCTCCGCCATCGAGGCGGAACGCGGGCGCCGGATCGAGTTGGTCACGGCCCCGGACAGCCTGCTCGGGCAGAGCGACGTCTGCGGGCTGTGGGTCCACCACGAGCGGCTGCTCCTGGACCTGATCTTCATCCCGGAGAGCATCTCGGGATACCACCGGCAGCGGGTCGTCTTCCACGAGCTCGCCCACCTGTGGTGCGACGACCCGACGACCCAACCCGACGGGGCGGCCGCCCTCCTGCCGGAACTCTCACCGGAACTGACGGCCCGCCTGACCGAGGCGGGCCCGTTCATGGCCCGCCACCGCTACGACACCCACGTCGAACGGCGCGCCGAGATGATCGCCGACCTGCTCCACGAGGAGGCCTTCGCCTCCGACCGGATCGAGGACGGCACCCTGCGCGGCCTCGACGACACCCTCTCCCGCCCCTTCTCCCGACCGGCCAGGAGTGGACTTGTCTGACGCCTTGACCTACGCGATCGTGCTGCTCCTGCTCGTGCAGGCGCTCTGGCGCATCCCTTCCGCCCTGCGCGGCCGCACGAGCGAACGCTCCCTGTGGGGCGCGTTCGCCGTACTCGGCTGCGCCTGGCTGCTGCGCACCGACCTGGGCCGCCACCTGGTCGACGGCCTGGGCGTGGACGACCTGTCCACGCTGCTCAAGCACTGCTTCGTCGTGGCGGGCATGTGCGTGCTGCTGCGGTACGTCGCCGCCGTCTACCGCGGGGCCGCGGGCGACGGCTCCACCTCCCGGGGGGCGCGCGTGACGGTGGCGGTCCAACGCCACGCCGTCACCGGGGCCGTGGCGGTCATCGCCGTCATGGCGGCGGTCTTCCTGCTGGTCCTGGACCGCGGTCCGGTGCCGGAGGGCTCGCAGTTCATGGCCCGCCATGCGGGGGAGGCCGGCCTGGCCGTCTACATGCCCCTCTTCTACGGCTACAGCGGGGCCGTCATCGGACTGTGCGGCTACCAGTGGGCGGGCGCCGCCCGCGGGGCCGCCCGCCGGACCCTGCGGACCGGCCTCGCGGTGATGGCGTTCGGCATGGCGGCGGGCGCGCTGTACGCGGCGGTCCGCGCCGCGTACGCCGTCGTCGTCGCCTTCCACCCCGTCCCGCAAGCCGCCGCGGACCTCCAGGAGACCGCCACCGACGTCCTGCTGTACACCTCCTTCCTGTGCTGGACCCTCGGGGTCATCGCCCCGGCCAGCCAGGCGGCCGTCAACCGGGTGCGGGCGTACCGGATGCTGGCGGAACTCCACCCGCTGTGGCGGGACCTGGCCCTGACCGCCCCGGACCTGGTGCGCCGCGCGCCGAGCCGGCTGCTGCCCGGGCGGCCGCTCGCCGACCGCCTCAACACCCTGCGCGACCTGTTCGCGCACGACGCTTCCCCACAGGTGCGGTTGGGCCGGTACGTCACGGAGATCCGCGACGTCATCCACGCCATGCGGCGCCGGGCCCCGGACGACCTGTACCAGGTGTCGCTCGAACTCGCGGAGAGCGAGGGGCACGAGGGCCGGGACGCGGAGGCCGTCGCACAGGCGTACTGGATCCTGTCCGCACGGCTGAACATGCGGGACCCGGTCCGCGAACCCGGCGTACCGGCCGAGTTCCCCGCCGCCGGGGAGGACTTCTTCGCGGACGAGGTGCCGTGGCTGCTGCGCGTCGGCGAGGCGTACGCGCAGGCCGACCCCGCGGTCGCCGAAGAGGTGCTGGAGGACTCCCTCGCCTAGGGGGTGTTTCAGAAGTCCCGCCTGGCCCGCGGCGCCCGGCGCTACTTCCAAAACACCCCCTAGGCGCGCCGACCCGTCGACGCGGCGCGCCTCACCTGGGGCGCATGCCGTCGACGACGCCGCCGATGAAGTCCAGCAGCTCGGCGGGCAGGCCGTCGCCCCCGCCGCGGGCCGCGATGCCCGCCAGGCCGCCGCGGACCAGCCGCATGCCGCTGATGATCCGGTGCACCTCGGCGTCGTCGCTCCGGAAGAAGAGCGGCGGCACCGCCAACGCCGCGGCGAGCGCGTCGAGGACCTCATCGGAGGCCGCCTCCACCTCGCCCGTCCGCAGCCCGCGGACCAGTTCCTCGCTCAGCACCGCGGACCCGACCTTCGCGTTGCCGCGCGCCGCGATCACGGCGTCGGAGGGGTGCGGGGCCGTGTAGGTCTCCGCCAGGAGGTGGGCGAGCTTCTCCGACAGGGTGCCGGGCGAACCGGGCCGCGGCTCCCCCGGCGCGACCTCCGGCCGGGGCTCCCGCACGGGAGCGTCGGCGGCGTCCGGCGGGGCGGGGCTGAAGGAGCGTTCCTCCGCGGCCAGCAGCGCCTCGACGCTCACCCCGTACGCCTGCGCGAGGAGCGGCAGGAACTTCTCCGAGAGGCGCCGCCTGCCCCGTTCGGCGTTGGCCACCGGGCCGGCGCTGCGCGTCCCCGTGATCGCCGCCGTCTGGTACTGGGAGTACCCGGCGTCACAGCGGAGGTCGGCCAGGTCCGGGGGCAGGGAACGGGGAAAGAGTTCGTCCAGGTCGGCGCCGAGCGCCTGCGCCAGTGCCGGGAGCTTCTCACCGTCCGGCAGTGACTTGCCGCTCTCCCACCCGACGACGGCCGGGACGGTGACCCCGAGCCGGTCCGCGACCTCGCCCTGGGTCAGGTCGGCGGCGCGACGTACTTTGCGGAGCAGGTTTCCGTCGACGTGACGAACCGGCATGGGCTCTCCTGGGCTGGCTCGGCAGGTGCACCAACTCTAACGAGTGGACCACTTGATCGGTTCTCCAAATTTAGATAACTTCATTTCAGCGAACGGGGGTCGCTCCTCCGGGCCTGGCACCGCGTTGCGGCGCAGGGCCTTGCCGTGGGCCGACGTGTGGGGGGACGCGTCGGTCCACGGGTCCGGGGACTTCGCGCGGGATGCGAGACTGGGCGGATTCACGACGGTCCGGACCCGGAGAACGAGATGGACGAGGCGCAGGCCAGGAACGTACTGGAAGCAGTGGGCCTGGGCGCGGGCGCCGTGCTGGTGGCGCTCGGCGAGAACGCGGTCTTCACCGCCGGGGACCTGGTGGTGAAGGTGGGCCGCGCGGATCCGGCGCTCGTCGGGCGGGCCGCACACGAACTGGCCGTCGCCCACTGGTTGGAGCAGGCCGGAATCCCGGCCGTCACCGCCGCCGAGGCGGAACCCCGGCTCGTCTCCGGACACCCCGTGACCCTGTGGCACCGACTCCCGGACGCGGTCCGAGCGGCCGGTCCGGAGGATCTGGCCGGGCTGCTGCGGCTCGTCCACGCGCTGCCCGCACCGCCGTTCGCCCTGCCCCCTCGGGAGCTCCTGGGCGGCGTGGAGCGCTGGTTGCGGCTGGCCGGCGACTCCGTGGACCCGGAGGACGCCGCGTACCTGCGGGCCCGCCGCGACGCCTACGCGGGCGAAGTCGCGCTCCTGACACCCCACTTGACGCCCGGACCGATCCACGGTGACGCCCTGACCCGGAACGTCCACGTGGGTCCCGACGGGCCGGTCCTGGTGGACCTGGAGACCGTCTCCACCGACCTGCGGGAACACGACCTGGTGGTGATGGCCCTGGCCCGCGATCGGTACGGGCTGCCCACCGACTCCTACGAGGCGTTCGTGTCCGCGTACGGATGGGACGTACGGGAGTGGGAGGGCTGCCGGGTGCTGCGCGGCGCCCGCGAGACGGCCAGCTGCGCCTGGGTGTCCCAGCACGCGCCGGCCAATCCGAAGGCGCTGGCCGAGTTCCGCCGCCGGGTCGCCTCGCTGCGCGAAGGCGACACGGAAACCCGCTGGCACCCGTTCTAGGAACCGTCGCCGGGCCGGTCGTCCGCCGGTATCGGGGGGGGCGCTCCCGCCGCGGGGCCCGGTCGTCCCGGTTCAGGCGGGGACGAGGTCGCGCAGCGGCCAGGCCGTGTCGATCACCGCGTCCGGGGTGCCCTGCTTGCGCAGGTACGACTGGAAGTCGCGGGCCCAGCGGGCGTGCCAGGTGCCCTGCCGGTCGTGCAGGTCGGCCGGTGTGAGGGAGGCCACTTCGGGGTGCCGGACGGCTATCGCGCGGGCCACCTGCACCGCGGCCAGCGCGTCGGCCCCCGCGTCGTGCGCCGCGTCGAGGGTGACCCCGTACACCCCGCACACCGCCTCCAGCGTCCGCTTGCCGCGCCGGTAGCGGTCCACGGCCCGGTCGATGGTCAGAGGGTCCACCACCGGCCCGGTCTCGGCCCCGCCCAACCGGTCGGCGAGGGAGGGCAGCCCGTACCGGGCCAGTTCGGCGGAGAGCAGCGTCAGGTCGAACGCCGCGTTGTACGCCACCACCACCGCGCCCCGGAGCCAGTGCCCGACCAGCACGTCGGCGACCTCGTCCGCGACCTCGCGGACCGGGCGGCCCTCGGCGACCGCCCGCTCCGTGCTGATGCCGTGGATCGCCGAGGCCTGCTCCGGAATGGGTATCCCCGGATCCGCGAGCCAGCCGCGCCTCCCGTGCACCGCGCCGTCCCGCACCTCGATCACCGCGGCCGTCACGATCCTGGACTCCCCCGGCTCCGTACCGGTCGTCTCCAGGTCGAAACCGACCAGTGCTCCCCCGTGCCACGCCTCCATGACGCGCCCTCCCCCGTTTGTCCGGTCAACGGGTTTCAGCCTGACACGGCCCACTGACACCGCCGCCGCCGGGGTTCGGCCCCCGCACCGACCGCCGCGGGAACGCACCCCCGGCCCGCGGGGGCGCCGAGGGACTCGTGGGGGGGCGTCGAGGTGCCGGCGGGGGCGTCGAGCCCGTAGGGCGCGACCGCGCCCGCCCCGCCCCGCCCCGGAGGCCGCCGCGCCCGCGGGCGCCGGGGCGGGCCGGCCCCGGCCCCTCGTCACGAGACCGGGCGGGAGTCCTCCCACACCGACTCGAACTCCTCGCGGTAGGTCGTGAAGAGGCCGTGGTCGGCGTCCTTCGGTACGCCGCGGCCGCCACCGCGCAGCACCAGCACCGGGGCCTCCATGCCGCGGGCCCGGCGCAGGTACGACTGGACGACCGCGATGCCCGAGGTCTCGCCCTCCACCAGGTAGGCGGTGAAGCGCGGGGTCTCGTCGAACACGTGGATGTCGAAGCGCGAGGGGTCCCGCAGGCCCGCCCGGACCCGGCGCACGTGCAGGATGTTCATCTCGACCGAGCGGCTCAGCTCGCCCTTGCGCAGTCCCAGCTCCCGCTCGCGGCGTTTGACGGCGCTGCTCGCCGGGTTCAGGAACAGCAGTCGGACCCGGCAGCCCGCCTCGGTGAGCCGGACGAGTCTTCGACCCGAGAAGTTCTGCACCAGCAGGTTCAGGCCTATGCCGATGGCGTCCAGCCGCCGCGCCCCGCCGAAGAGGTCCTCGGCCGGGAGCTGCCGCTGGAGCCGCACCCGGTCGGGGTGGACCGAGATGACGTCCGCGTACCGGTCGCCGACGAGGTCCTCGACCGCGTCGATCGGCAGCCGGTCCGCCGCCGGGCTGCCCGCGCCCGCGCCCAGGACCTCCAGCAGGCGCGCCGAGGCGCGCTCGGCCTGCTCCAGCACGGGGCGCGACAGTGCCCGGTTGCGGGACACCACGTTCCGGGTGACCTCCAGCTCGTCGAGCGCCAGCTCGATCTCCCGCCGGTCGTCGAAGTAGGGCTCGAAGCAGGGCCAGTGCTGGACCATCAGCTCACGCAGCTGCGGCAGCGTCAGAAAGCTCAGCACGTTGTCGTCGGCCGGGTCGAGGAGGTAGCCCTTGCGACGGCTGACCTCGCGCACGGCGACGGCCCGCTGCACCCACTCCTGCCCCGCGGGGCCGGCGGCCGCGACCACCCAGTCGTCGCCGCCGTGCACCGGTTCGTAGACGGGCCGCAGGACCGCGCCGACGACCGATCGCAGGCGCTGCTCGATCAGGTTCAGCCAGATGTAGGCGCGTCCCGCGCGCTGGGCACGGATGCGGACCTCGCTCCACGCGTCCGCGCCCCAGTCCAGCTCGGCGCCGGCCCGTACGCTCCCGGCCTCCGGCGGGGCCACCGACACCGTCCCGGCCGCCACCCCCGCGGGGGCCCCTCCTGGGGCATCCGCCGGGCCACCCTCGTGACCACCGTCACCAGGGGGCAGCTCCAGACCTCCCGAGCTCACCCGTGCACCGCCTTCTGCGTCTGGACGCCCGTCTCCAGTGATCACGGAAGGGTACTCCGCGCGCGCGGTCCGATGCAGCCCGAAGCGGCCGTCGGGTGAGCCCATGCTCCTTGCCCCGGCAGTCCGTTGACTCATTATGTGATGCGCGGACTGTCCGTTGACCCGCCTATCAGCTCTCCGGGTCACCCGGTAGGAGCATCCCAAGTCCACGCGTGGAGACCCTCTTTCGGGGAAGATCTGGCAGTGACGTGGTCCACGCCGGATCAGCCGGGACATCCTCCGACCCCGAGGAAAGAGTCGTTATCCATGCAAGTCTGGCCGGGACAGGCGTATCCGCTCGGCGCCACGTACGACGGCGCCGGCACCAACTTCGCGGTCTACTCCGAGGCCGCGCGCCGCATCGAGCTGTGCCTTCTGGCCGACGACGGCTCGGAGACCGCCATCGAGCTGCGCGAGACGGACGCCTTCGTCCGCCACGCCTACCTGCCCGGGATCATGCCGGGCCAGCGCTACGGCTTCCGGGTCCACGGCCCGTACGAGCCCGAACGGGGGCAGCGCTGCAACGCGGCGAAGCTGCTGCTGGACCCGTACGCGCGCGCCATCAGCGGGAAGGTCGACTGGGGCGAGGAGGTGTACGGCTACCACTTCGGCCGCCCCGACTCCCGCAACGACCTGGACTCGGCTCCGCACACGATGAGTTCGGTCGTGGTGAACCCGTACTTCGACTGGGCCAACGACCGACCGCCGCGCCACGAGTACCACCACACGGTGCTGTACGAGGCGCACGTCAAGGGCCTGACCATGCGGCACCCGGACCTCCCGGAGGAGCTGCGGGGCACCTACGGGGCGCTGGCGCACCCCGCGGTCATCGGGCACCTGACGAAGCTGGGCGTCACGGCGCTGGAGCTGATGCCGGTGCACCAGTTCGTCAACGACCACCGGCTGGCGAACGACGGCCTGAGCAACTACTGGGGCTACAACACCATCGGGTTCTTCGCCCCGCACAACGGCTACGCCTCGGGTGACCGCGGGCAGCAGGTGCTGGAGTTCAAGTCGGCGGTGCGGGCGCTGCACGAGGCCGGGATCGAGGTGATCCTGGACGTGGTCTACAACCACACGGCGGAGGGGAACCACCTCGGTCCGACGTTGTCCTTCCGCGGCCTGGACAACGCCTCGTACTACCGACTGGGCGACGACGCCCGGCACTACACGGACACCACCGGCACCGGGAACTCGCTGCTGATGCGGTCCCCGCACGTACTCCAGCTGATCATGGATTCGTTGCGGTACTGGGTGACCGAGATGCACGTGGACGGCTTCCGGTTCGACCTGGCGGCCACGCTGGCCCGGCAGTTCCACGAGGTGGACCGGCTGTCCTCGTTCTTCGACCTGGTGCAGCAGGACCCGGTGGTGAGCCAGGTCAAGCTGATCGCCGAGCCGTGGGACCTGGGCGAGGGCGGCTACCAGGTGGGCAACTTCCCGCCGCTGTGGACCGAGTGGAACGGCAAGTACCGCGACACGGTACGGGACCTGTGGCGCGGGCAGCCGCGGACGCTCGCCGAATTCGCGGGCCGACTGACGGGCTCCTCGGACCTCTACCAGGACGACGGCCGGCGGCCGTTGGCCTCGATCAACTTCACCACCTGCCACGACGGTTTCACCCTGCACGACCTCGTCTCCTACGACGAGAAGCACAACGAGGGCAACCGGGAGGGGAACCGGGACGGCGAGACCCACAACCGGTCGTGGAACTGCGGTGTCGAGGGGCCGACGGAGGACCTTGAGGTCCGGGACCTGCGCGAGCGGCAGATGCGCAACTTCACCGCCACCCTGATGCTCTCGCAGGGCGTGCCGATGCTCAGCCACGGCGACGAGTTCGCCCGGACGCAGGGCGGCAACAACAACGCCTACTGCCAGGACAACGAGGTGGCCTGGGTGGCCTGGCCGGAGCCGGGCAAGGAGCCGCCCGCGCTCCTGGAGTTCACCCGGCGGATGGTCTGGCTGCGCCGCGACCACCCGGTGTTCCGGCGGCGCCGGTTCTTCCACGGCCGCCCGGTCGAGGGCACGCACGACGAGCTGTCCGACATCGCCTGGTTCACCCCGCACGGCGAGGAGATGCGGGCCAGGGACTGGCAGGCGCAGAGCGCGCGGGCGCTGACCGTGTTCCTCAACGGGGAGGCGATCTCGGAGCCGGGCACCCGCGGGGAGCGGATCACCGACGACTCGTTCCTGTTGATGTTCAACGCCGGAGCGGAGCACCAGGACTTCACGATCCCGGCCGGTCACGGCGCGCGCTGGCACCTGGTGGTGAACACGGCGCGGGCGGACGTGCTGCCACCCGGTACCGGGCCGCAGTACGCGGCCGGGGACCGGGTGGCCCTGACGGGGCGGTCTCTGGTGGTGCTTCAGCGTCCGGCGTAGGAGGTGCTGCCCTCCCCGACGGCCGGGGAGGTGCTCCGCTGGGCCGGGATGAAGGGCTTGGCGGGGGTACGGGCGGACGGGACGCGGGTGACGAGCGCCAGGGTCAGACACAGGGCGGCCGCCCCGACCGCCACGGCGAACGCCCCCGACGGCCCGTACCACTCGGCGAGCCGCCCGGAGACGGCGAGGGCGACAGCCTGCCCGGCGACCAGGGAGCTCGCGGCGTAGGCCATGGCCTCGGCGAGCCGGGCGGGTTCGACGACCCGCTCGGTGAGCGCGAACGCGGTGATCAGGTGGGGGGCGTAGGCGGCGCCGAGGACGGTGACGACCGCGTAGAGCGGCCACAGCGAGTCGGTGAACAGCAGCGGCACCGACAGGACCAGTGCCGAGGCGGTGGCCGCCCGCCAGCGCAGCCGCAGCCCGAAGCGGGCGGGCAGCGCGCCCAGGGCGAGGCCGACGAAGGCGCTGACGACGCCCATGGCGGCGTACACGATCCCGGCCTGGCCGGGGACGCCCAACTGCGCGGTCAGCGAGGCGATTCCGGCCTGGCAGGCGCCGAACATGGCGCCCTGGAGGGCGAGGGAGCCGCGGACGGCGTGGACGACGCGGGGGTGGCGGGTCCGGCCGCCCGCCTCCGCCTTCGGTCGCGCGGGGGACCCCGACGTGACGGCGGCGGTCGGGTGCAGGGCGTAGGCGGTGCCGAAGACCACGACGAGTCCGGCCGCGCCGGCGAGGGCGACGGCGGGGTGCGCGACGAGCGCGGCGAGTCCCACGAGGGCCGGGCCGAGGACGAACGAGACCTCGTCGAGCGTTCCTTCGAGGGAGTGGACGGCTCCGACGACGGCCTCGTCGGACTCGGCCCGGTGGGCGAGGGCGACGGAGCGGGTCCGGGCGAGCGGTCCGATCAGCGGTACGGAGGCGCCCGTGACCGCGCCGATCGCGGCGAGCGGGACGGTCGCGAGGCCGCCGAGGGCTCCCGCGACGAGGGCGGCGGTGGCGACGGCGTTGACGGCCGCCGCGGTCAGGACGACGGGCCGCTGCCCGTGGCGGTCGGCGAGCCGGCCGAGGACGGGACCGAAGACCACCTGGCCGGCGGAGAGGGTGCCTCCGACGATGCCGGCGGTGGCGAGGGAGCCGCTGGTCTGGGCGACCAGCAGGACGCTCCCGAACTGGGACATCGCGACGGGCAGTCGGGCGAAGAAGGAGACGAGGGGGAGTAGGGGCCCGGTCAGGGCGATGACGTTTCGATAGGTGTTGACGGTTCCAACCACTTGATCAACGCTAACCCGACGCAGTCACCCGGATGCATTGGGTAATGGCACGGAATCCGGCAGGCTGGGTACGTACGTTCTCATGAGCCTGCCGCAGCACAGCATCCGAACGGAATCTGATGTTCCGAAATCTGTCACTCCGGCGTCGACCTACCGCCTCCAGCTGTGCCCGGAGTTTCCCTTCGAGGCGGCCGGGGCGGTCGTACCGCACCTCGCCGCGCTCGGCGTGTCGCACCTGCACCTCTCCCCCGTCCTGGAGGCGGCGCCCGGCTCCTCGCACGGGTACGACGTCACCGACCACGCCCGGGTCCGGGCCGAGCTCGGCGGCGAGCCGGGGCTGCGGGCCCTGGCCGCGACGGCCCGCGCCCACGGGCTCGGCCTGGTCCTGGACATCGTGCCGAACCACATGGCGGTGCCGTCACCGCTGAGGCTGAACCGGGCGCTGTGGGAAGTGCTGCGGGAGGGACCGCACTCCCCGTACGCCCGCTGGTTCGACATCGACTGGGCGGCGGGCGGCGGACAGCTCCTGCTGCCGGTGCTCGGAGAACCCGCGGACACCTACGACGTCCGGGTCGGCGGGGACGTACTGCGCTTCGGGGAGCAGGAGTTCCCGCTGCGGGCCGGCACCGCCGGGTTGCCGCTGCCGGAGCTGTTGGCCGCCCAGTGGTACCGGCCGGCATGGTGGCGCGAGGCCCGGACCGGGCTCAACTACCGTCGCTTCTTCACCATTTCGGACCTGATCGGGGTCCGCGTCGAGGACCCGGCCGTCTTCGCCGCCACCCACGCGAAGGTGCTGGAGCTGGTGCGGGACGGAGTGGTGCAGGGCCTGCGCATCGACCACGTGGACGGACTGGCCGACCCGGGGCAGTACCTGCGCAGGCTGCGGGCCGCCGCCGGGGACGGCTGCTGGGTGGTGGTGGAGAAGATCCTGGCCCGCGACGAACGGCTCCCGTCGGCCTGGCCGGTGGCGGGCACCACCGGGTACGACGCGCTGCACCGGATCGACGGGCTCTTCACCGATCCGGCCGGCGCGGCCGAGCTGGCCCGCGCGTACGGGCGCGCCACCGGCCTGCCCTCCTGGGAGGAGACCGCCGCGGCCGCGGCCCGGGAGGTCCTGACCGTGGACCTGGCCGCCGAACTGGCCCTCCTGGAAGACCGGGCCGGCCCCGGTGCGGCCCCGGCCGTACGGGAACTGCTGATCGCCCACCCGGTCTACCGCACCTACCCCGACGGGCCCGGGCCCGACCAGCGGACCCTGGAGGAGGCCGCCCGGTGGGCCGGGCGGCCCGCGGTGGACGGCGTACGGGACCTCCTGCTGCGGGATCCGGCCTTCACGGCCCGGTTCGCCCAGACCTCGGCGGCGCTGCGCGCCAAGTCCCTGGAGGACCGGGCCTTCTACCGCTGGGCCCCGCTGCTGTCGGCCACCGAGGTCGGCGGGGAACCGGGCGCGCCGGCGGTGCCGCTCGGGGAGTTCCACGCGTACTGCGCCGCCCTGGAGCGGGACTGGCCCGCCTCGGGGACCGTGCTGTCCACGCACGACACCAAGCGCAGCGCGGACGTCCGGGCCCGGATCGCGGTGCTGTCCCAGGCGCCGGAGCTGATGGCCGGACCGGAGCCGCTGGAGGGGGACCCGCAGCTCGCCTGGGTCGCCCGGCAGAGCGCGCTGGGGCTCGGCGAGGTGCCCGAGCGGGCGGAGCGGCTGGCGGCGGCCCTGCTGAAGGCCGCCCGGGAGGCGGGTCTGCGCACCTCGTGGACCGATCCCGACGAGGCGTACGAGGCGGGCGTGACGGCAGCGGTCCCGAAGGGCGCGGAGGAGCTCCCCGCCGAGCTGGCGGGCGCTGCGCGGGCCGGCCTGCTCGGCATGACCCTGCTGCACCTGACGATGCCCGGGGTGCCCGAGGTGTACCAGGGTGCGGAGAGCGAGTACCGGGCCCTGGTCGACCCGGACAACCGGCGCCCGGCCCACTTCGCCCGCCAGGAGCTGGCCGCCCTCGACGCGGGCACGGAGCCCGACGGCGTGTCGCGGGAGAAGCTGGCCCTGACCGCGGCCCTGTTGCGACTGCGCCGCGACCGGCCCGCCCTGTTCACCGGGTACGCCCCGCTGGAGGCCCGGGGGCCGGCGGCGGAGCACTGCGTCGCCTTCGCGCGTACGGGCGGGCTCGTCGCGGTGGCCACCCGCCTCTCGCACCGGCTGGCCGGTGCGGGCGGCTGGCGGGGCACCGCCCTGACCCTGCCGCCGGGCCGCTGGGCGGTGGTGCCGGGCTGCGGCGACGGCGCGGCGGACACCTCGTACGAGGGGGCCGTCGACCTGGCCGGGCTGCTGGCCAGGCGCCCG
Organism: Streptomyces sp. NPDC057939; assembly: GCF_042887545.1. NCBI lineage: Bacteria > Bacillati > Actinomycetota > Actinomycetes > Kitasatosporales > Streptomycetaceae > Streptomyces > Streptomyces sp. NPDC057939. The sequence continues at coordinate 369,195 of NZ_JBHVPG010000004.1, read as the reverse complement.
GCGCTGGCGCTGATCCGCACGGACGCGGGAACGGGCGGGTACTCCGGGCGGGCGGAAGGGGCGTAGGGAGGTTCCCGGCCCGGCGGGAGCGGATCGGGGGCGGTCGGGGCGAGGGCGGGCAAGGCGTTGGCCAGGGGTTTTCGGAGGGGGATCCGGAGAAGTGCGGGGCGCGGGGAGCAGTAGGGGGCGTGCGCGGCGGGCATGGCATCCCATGTGACCCTCCTCCGTGAAACGCGCTACCCGACACCTCAAGAACTCGCCCTGGCCGCACGCGCTCTGGCGGACGAACACCCCGCCCGGGTCCGGCTCCGCCGGGTCGGCACCTCCCGGGCGGGGGCGCCCCTCTGGCTGCTCTCCGTCGACCCCGGCGAAGGCGCCCGCGACGTCCTGGTCGTCGCCGGGGCCCACGCCAACGAGCCCGTCGGCGGGGCGACGGCCCTGTCCCTCGCCCGTCGGATCGTCCGGGACCCCGCCCTCGGCGCCGGGGCGGGCTGGCACTTCCTGCTCTGCGCCGACCCGGACGGGGCGGAGCTGCACCGCACGCCCCGCCCGTACACCCTGCTCGACTACCACCGGAACTTCTTCCGGCCGCCCGGGCCCGAACAGCCCGAGTGGGCACCCTCTTTACTCGCCCCGGACCGGCTGCCGCCCGAGACGCTCGCGCTGACCGCGCTCATCGACGAGCTGCGCCCCTTCCTCCAGGTCTCCCTGCACGGCACGGACCTCGGCGGGTCCTGGGTACAGCTCACCCGGGACATACCGGGGCTCGCCGAGCCGTTCGGGAGGTCGGCCGCCGAACTCCGCATCCCGGTCGAGACCGGGGCGTCCGACGCCGCCGGGTGGCCCTCCCCCGGGCCGGGGATCTTCGTGATGCCGGAGCCGGGAGCCGGCCCCGGCGGGGCCTTCCACCCCGAGGACACCCGGCTCAGCACCTGGTACCGGGTCCATCGCCACCACGGGACCACCGCGATCGTCGAGGTCCCCATGTGGGCCTCGGCCCTGGTGGACGATCCGGCCCCGCATCCGGACCCCCGGCACGCCCTGCGCGTGCTCGCGGCCAGGCTCACCGAGGACGCCGCGCGCGTGGCCGGACCGCGGGACACGGTCGGGGGCGCCGACCCCGCGTCCGCCGCCCTGCTGCGCGCCGTCGACTGGACGCTCGCCCTGATCCCCCGGATCACCACCGAGTGGACCGGGCCCGGTGCCCCCGTCGACGCCACGGCGGCGGCCATCGGCAGCATCGACGCCTTCGGGCGGCGGCTCTCGCTGCGGGCCGCCGCGATGCTCCTGCGGGTCCTGCGCATCCAGGGGCACCCGGCCGCGCCGGCCCTCGACCGGCTCGTGACCGGCTGGTGCGAGGAGTTCTCGGCCCGCTTCCAGGCCCGCCGGGTCCCGGTGGCCACCCAGGTGGAGCACCAGTGCCGGACGGTCCTGGCCACGTACGAGCGGCTCGCGCACGCCTCGTGCGCCGAGCGGGTGTAGGCCGAGCGGGTACGGGCCGCCCGACCCGGCCGGCGGAACCCCGCCGCCCCCGCCCCGGCCGGCGGGGGCCGGCCCGCGTCCGTCGGCGGCCGGACGGCCTAAACGGGCCACCCGTAGCGGCGCTTGGGCAGACCGGTCGCGCCGAGGCGGTCGTAGAAGCGGATCGCGCCCTCGTTCCAGTCGGGCGTCTGCCACTCGACGTGGTCCAGGCCCAGCTCCCGGGCGAGGGCGGCCACCCCGTCCATGAGGGCCCGGCCGAGGCCGTGACCACGGGCCCCGTCGGCCAGGTAGAGGCAGTCCATGTGGAGGTGGTACCGGGCGTCCCAGAAGGAGAACTCGGCCGCGCAGGCGGCGTATCCGACCACGGAGCCCCCGGGTGCCTCGGCCAGCAGCACCCATTGCCGGGGCTCATCGACGAAGAGCTGCGGGCCGAGCCGGGCGGCCAGACCGGGCGGGCGCGGGGCGGAGCGCTCGTAGGCGATGTGTTCGTGGATCAGTTCGACGAGGCGCGGCAGGTCCTCGGGGCGCGCCGGACGCACCGCGGGCGTGGGTTCTTCCATGACGTCATCCTGCGCCCCGGCGCGGCCCACCGCGCCGTCGGGTCCGCCGTCGAGGAGGCGTCAGGTCGCGGACAGCCGGAAGTCCATCCGGCCGAAGCCGATCTGGTCGCCGTCCCGGACCACCGCCGAGCCGGACACCCGACGGCCGTTGACGGTGGTGCCGTTGGTCGAGCCGAGGTCCTTGATCACCCAGACTCCGTCGCGCATGCTCAGCTCGGCGTGCGCCCGCGAGACGGTCTCGTGGCTGAGCCGCAGGCCGTTGCCCGGGTCGCGGCCGATCCGCAACGGCCCGGCACCCGGGTGCGGCAACAGCAGCCGGGGCAGCCGTTCCACCTGCCAGGCACGACGGACCCCGGCGGACACGGCGGACGCGCGGCCCACCCAACCGAACAGCCGACGGCTCCAGGGGGCTTCGCCCGCCTCCCGGGTCTGCAGGTCGGCGGTGAGCACCGCGAGGTCCTCCGCCCGGCGGGCGGTGAGCGCGAGTTCCATCCGCCGCAGGAAGGTGTCGTGCGAGAGCCGGCCGAGCGCCGCACCCTCTCTGAGCTGGCCCAGCGCCCGGTCGCGCTCGGCGTCGGAGAGCCGCGGCGCGGGGAAGGCGGGGAACTCGAAACTCGATGTCACAGGGTGATTGTCGGCCCGTCGGGTGCGGAGTGTCCAGAAGTCCTCCGGAAGGCCCGGAATGATGGGCACGATACGCATGCTGGACACCGCCGGAGACGAGGGGACCGTCCGTGCAGTTCGAGGTATGGGCACCGCTGACAGGTCGGGTCGCCATGCGACTGAACGACACCGCCTACGAGATGACACCGGACCGGGACCCCGGCCGCCCCGGCTGGTGGACCGTGGACGCCCCGGCCGCCGACGGCGACCGGTACGGCTTCCTGCTGGGGGACGACCCCGTGGTCCGCCCCGACCCGCGCGGGCGGCGCCTGCCGGACGGGCCCGACGGCCTGTCCGCGGTCGTGGACTTCGAGCCGCTCACCCCGCGGGGTCCGGCGCCGCGCACCCCGCTCCAGGACGCGGTGCTGTACGAGCTGCACGTCGGAACCTTCACCTCCGAGGGGACCTTCGACGCGGCCGCGGCCCGGCTGGGGCACCTCACCGCGCTGGGCGTGACGCACGTCGAGCTGATGCCGGTGTGCTCCTTCCCGGGCCGGCACGGCTGGGGGTACGACGGGGTGGCGCCCTGGTCCGTGCACGAACCGTACGGCGGCCCGGCCGGGCTGGCCCGGTTCGTGGAGGCCGCGCACGCGGCCGGACTGGGCGTGGTCCTGGACGTGGTCCACAACCACCTGGGGCCGTCCGGGAACCACCTCCCCGCCTTCGGGCCGTACTTCACCGACACCCACCACACCCCGTGGGGCTCGGCGGTGAACCTGGACGCGCCGGGCTCCGACGAGGTGCGGTCCTACCTCCTGGGCAGCGCGCTGGCCTGGCTGCGGGACTACCGGATCGACGGACTCCGGCTGGACGCGGTGCACGCCCTCGTCGACGGGCGGGCCCTGACCTTCCTGGAGGAACTCGGCGCGGCCGTCGACGAACTGGGGGTGGAGACCGCCCGTCCGCTGTTCCTGATCGCCGAGTCCGACCGGTGCGACCCGCGCACCACGGCCTCCCGCGCCCAGGGCGGGCTGGGCCTGCACGGGCAGTGGAACGACGACTTCCACCACGCCCTGCACTGCGCCCTGACCGGCGAATCGCAGGGCTACTACGCCGACTTCGCGCAGGCCCCGATCGGCGCCCTCGCCAAGACCCTGACCCGGGCCTTCTTCCACGACGGGACCTGGTCCTCGTTCCGGGGCCGGACCCACGGCCACCCGGTGGACCGCAGGCGCACCCCCGCACACCGGTTCGTCGGCTACACCCAGACCCACGACCAGATCGGCAACCGCGCGCTGGGCGACCGGCTCTCCGCCTCGCTCTCCCCCGGCCTGCTGGCCTGCGCGGCGACGGTGGCGCTGACCGGACCGTTCGTGCCGATGCTGTTCATGGGCGAGGAGTGGGGGGCCGGCACGCCCTGGCAGTACTTCACCGACCACCCCGATCCGGAGCTCGCGGAAGCGGTACGGACCGGTCGGCGAAGGGAGTTCGCCGCGCACGGCTGGAAGGCGGAGGAGATCCCGGACCCGCAGGACCCGGCGACCCGCGACCGGTCCTGCCTGGACTGGACGGAACCCGAACGGGCCGCGCACGCCCGGCTGCTGGCCTGGTACCGCACCCTGGTCTCGCTGCGCCGCACCCAGCCGGACCTGCGCGACCCGGATCTCGCGGCGGTCCGCGTCGCGCACGACGAGGAGCGCCGCTGGCTGACGTTCCGAAGGGGCGAGGTCCGCGTCGCGGTGAACCTCGCCCCGGAGCCGGTGACGATCGCGCTGGGCCGCAACGGCGTGCGGGTCCTGGCCTCCTGGGAGCCGGCCGAGCATCCGGGGCCGGACGGGCGGATCCACGTACCGGGCGAGTCCGCCGTGGTCCTCGCTCCCTGACGGGCGCCGCCGGCGGCCGTGGCACGCGGGGCTCGTGGGGACGGGCGGGGCTCGCGCTCAGTGCCCGTCCCGGGATCCCGCCGTGAGCCGGGCGGCGAGGGAGGCCGCCGCGCCCGTCACGACCTTCGGCGCGAGCAGTTCCGTACGGTGCACCAGGCGCGGCGCGGACAGCGGTACGCAGACCCCCGCCCCGGCGGCCCCGGCGACCCTTGGCGGCAGCAGGACGAGGCCGTGCCCGGCCGCGGCCAGGGCGCAGAGGGCGAGCAGGTCGGTGCCCTCGTAGCGGACGGAGCCGCGGGCCGCGGTGAGCGGGCGGCCCACCCCGGGGGCGTCCAGCCAACGCGCGTCGGCGAGGTCGTCCAGCCGGACGGCGGCCCGGCCGGCGAGGGGGTGCCCGGCGGGCAGCAGCACGGCCAGGTCCTCCTCGCCGATCCCGGTGACGGTGAGCGGGGCGACGTCGGGCAGCCGCAGCGGGTCGCTCGGCGCGGCCAGCCCGTCGACGAGCCCGAGGTCGCAGCCGCCGGTGGCGACGGCGGCGGGCACCTCGTCCGGGGGCAACACGCGCAGGGTGACACCGGTGGTGGGCAGGACCGCGAGCAGCGCGGGCCCGACGGCCAGCGGGGAGGCGGCGAGGGTGACCCGACCGGGCGGCGCCGCGGCCAGCCGCAGTACGTCGGCGCGGGCCGCGTCGAGACGCAGCAGCAGCGGGCCGGCGTGCTCCAGCAGCCGCTCGCCGGCCGGGGTCGGCGCGACGGGCCTGCGGGTGAGGAGCTCGGTGCGCAGGTCGGCCTCCAGCGCGGCGACGTGCTGGGAGACGGCGGACTGGGTGTAGCCGAGTTCGCGGGCGGCCGCCGAGAAGGAGGCGAGGCGGGTGACGGCGACGAAGGTGCGGAGCAGGTGCGGGTCCATGCCACCAGCCTGCCATCGACATCAGGAACACTTATCGATGGTGCAGGAACAATCGTTGGCGCTGAACGGCGTCGGGGTCGCAGGATGATCGTCATGAACACCGCTCCGATCGCCCGGATCGCCCTCGTCGGCGACCGTTCCCCGCACGTCACCTCCCACGCCCGCGTCCCGGTCCTGCTGGACGCGTTGGCCGCGCGCGACGGGCTCGTCCTCGACGCCTACTGGATCCCCACCGCCGACGCCGGGGCGGGGGCGGCCGCCGGCACCCTGGCGGGGTTCGACGCGGTGTGGGTGCTGCCCGGCAGCCCGTACGCCAGCGAGGCCGGGGCGCTCGCCGCGATCCGGGTGGCACGGGAGGAGGGCATCCCCTTCCTCGGCACCTGCGGCGGGTTCCAGCACGCGCTGCTGGAGTACGCCCGCAACGTCTGCGGGCTGACCGACGCGGCGCACGCCGAGAACGATCCCGGGGCCGGCGATCCGCTGATCGCGCCGCTCGCCTGCTCCCTCGTCGGGCACGAGGGGCTGGTCCGGGCCGAGCCCGGCTCCCTCGCCGAGTCCGCGCTGGGAGCGGAGCGGACGATGGAGCGCTACCACTGCGACTACGGTCCGGCGCCGCGGCACCTGCCCGCGCTCGCCGCGCACGGACTGCGGCTGTCGGGCCACGACGAGGACGGGCAGGTCCGCGTCGCGGAGCTGCCGGGGCACCCCTTCTTCCTGGCGACGCTGTTCCAGCCCGAGCTCTCCGGCGACGGCACCCGGCCGCACCCGATCGTGCGGGCCTTCGCCGCGGCCGCGGTGGAGCGGGCCGCCCACCGCGAGGAGGGGTTCCCCGCCCGCCTCGCGGCGACCCCCACCGGCAGCCGGTCCGCCGGATAACGCGTCGCGGAACCACCCCTCTGATCGGCTATGCTGTGCTTGCACATCGAACGGGTGGTTCCGCCGCCCTTCGTGGTGGGTGTAGCTCAGTTGGTAGAGCACCTGGTTGTGGTCCAGGTGGCCGCGGGTTCAAGTCCCGTCACTCACCCTTTTGATCCCGTGGGGTACGAGGTTTCCTCGTACCCCACGGGTTTTTCGCGTTCCGGAGGGGACGGGGCGGGGCGGACCCTAGCCGCGCAGGAAGGCCTCGACGTCGGTGGCGAAGGCGACCGGGGTCTCGTGCGGCGGGTAGTGGCCGGAGCCCGGGACCGTGACGATGCGGCAGTTCGAGTACCAGGCCTGCCACGTGGCGCGCATCACGTCGGCCGTCAGCGCCAGGTCGTACTCCCCCACCAGGACCAGCACCGGGACCGTGCTGCCCTTCACGGCCGAGGACAGGTCGAGCGGCTGCCAGCTCGCCAGGTACCCGGCGAAGGCCTCGGGGCGGGAGACCGCGAGCGAATGGGCGACCATCCGGTCCAGCCAGTACCGGCTCGCCCGGTGGCCGGTGACCAGGTCGAGGATGGCGAGGCGCTTGTCCGGGTCCTCGGCGGCTCCGTGGAAGAGGGCGTGGGTCCGGTCGTCCATGACGTAGGGCCCGGCCGGCACGGGCGCCGTGCCGATCAGCTTCTCGATCCGCTCGGGGGCCCGCACGAGCACCTGCTGGGCGGCCTTGGCGCCCATGGAGTGCCCGAGCAGGGAGAACGTGTCCCAGCCCAGCTGGTCGGCCAGTTCCAGGACGTCGTCGGCGATCTCGGGCAGGGTGTGGCGGCCGGGGACGTCCCGCCGCTCGCCGTAGCCGCGGTAGTCGAGGAAGGCGTACGAGAACTCCTCCGGGTCCAGGTGGTCCAGTACGGAGCCCCAGTTCGCGGAGGTCCCGAACCAGTCGTGCAGCACGATGACGCGGACGGGTCCGGTGCCGATCCTGCGATGGGCGATGGCCATGCGTTCCCCTTCGGTGACGGGCGAAGAAAGCGACGCGGTACCTCTGCCCATCCGGCCCGCCGTCACACCGCACGGCCGGTTCGCCCGCCCGCGCGACCACCGGAATCCGGACGGGCCCGGGTCCCCGCACGGGCGCGGGGACCCGGGCCCGACGGTTCAGACCGTCTTGATCGCCGGGTCGGAGACGCCCGGGGCGCCCGTCTCCACGTGGCCGGCGAACCGGCGCAGGAACGTCGCGTCGGCGTCCGAGACGACCGTCACGTCGTACCAGCGGGCCGCGGCGCGCAGGTCCACCGTGTGGGAGACGCTCGCGCCCGCGTTGACCTTGAAGGTCTGGGCGGCGCCGCCGTAGGCGTTGGTCACCGTGAGGTTCACCGCGGCCGTGCCCCCGTTCGTCAGGGTCAGTGCCAGGTTGCCGGTCGCGCCCACGTGGCGGGCCGTCACCTCCGGGCCGGCCTTCTTCGCCGGTCCCTTCCAGGTGCGCAGGAAGCCGTTGGGGCCCCAGACCGTGAGGTCGATCCGGTTGCCGGTGGGGGCGCTGGTGCTCCAGGTGTCGGACAGGGTCTTGCCGGCCTCCACCGTGTAGGGCCACGGACCGTCGGTCCGGTTGCCCGAGGTGCTGTGGAAATGGGCACCCAGCGACGGCCCGGAGGCGAAGGTCAGCGTGAACTTGCCGGTGGAGACGGTGGCCCTGCCGTCCACGTACGGGCTGTAGCCCAGGGCTCGGGTCGGCTTCCCGCCCGCCTCCTGCTTCGGCAGCGCCCCGGTCGCCGGCGGGGTCGGGTGGTAGGACGGGTGACGGTCCTTGTCCGGCGGGACGTACCCGGCCGTGGAGGGCAGCGCGGCGGGTGCGGAGTCCGCCCGGGTGAAGTCGAACGCCGAGGTCAGGTCACCGCACACGGCCCGGCGCCACGGCGAGATGTTCGGCTCCTGCACGCCGAACCGCTTCTCCATGAAGCGGATCACCGAGGTGTGGTCGAAGGTCTCGGAGCAGACGTAGCCGCCCTTGCTCCAAGGCGAGACCACGATCATCGGGACGCGCGGGCCGAGACCGTAGGGGCCGGCCGCGTAGCCCCCGCCGCCGGCGTACAGGTCGCGGGTGACGTCGGCCGTGGACAGGCCCCACGCCGAGGAGGTGGGCGGGTACGGCGGGACGACGTGGTCGAAGAAGCCGTCGTTCTCGTCGTAGGTGATGAAGAGGGCGGTCTTCGCCCAGACGGCCGGGTTCGCGGTCAGCGCGTCCAGCACCTGCGAGATGTACCAGGCGCCGAAGTTCGTCGGCCAGTTGGAGTGCTCGCTGAACGCCTCGGGTGCGGCGATCCACGAGACCTGCGGCAGGGTGCCGTTCACCACGTCCGCGCGCAGCCGGTCGAAGTAGCCCTCGCCCGCGGCGGCGTTCGTGCCCGTGCGCGCCTTCTCGTACAGGGGGCTGCCGGGCTGGGCGTTGCGGTACGCGTTGAAGTAGAGCAGCGAATTGTCGCCGTAGTTGCCGCGGAAGGCGTCGTTGATCCAGCCCCAGTGGCCCGCCGCGTTCAGGCCGTCGCCGATGTCCTGGTAGACCTTCCAGGACACCCCGGCCGATTCCAGGCGCTCCGGGTAGGTCTTCCAGCCGTACCCGAGCTCCTGGTTGCCGAGGACCGGGCCGCCGCCCGTGCCGTCGTTGCCCGTGTGCCCCGTCCACAGGTAGTAGCGGTTGGGGTCCGTCGCCCCGATGAACGAGCAGTGGTAGGCGTCACAGACGGTGAACGCGTCGGCGAGGGCGTAGTGGAACGGGATGTCGTTCCGCGTCATGTACGACATGGTCGTGGCCGTCTTCGCCGGGACCCACTTGTCGTACTTGCCGTTGTTGTAGGCCTGGTGGCCACCGGCCCAGTCGTGGTTCAGGCCCTCCAGGAACTGCATCCCGAGGTCCTCGATCTGCGGGTGGAAGGGCAGGATGTCCTTCGTCCCGTTCGACTGGTGGAAGACCGACTTCCCGTTGTCCTGGAGCACCGGACGCGGGTCCCCGAAGCCGCGGACGCCCTTCATGGCCCCGAAGTAGTGGTCGAAGGACCGGTTCTCCTGCATGAGGACGACGACGTGCTCGATGTCCTGGATGGTCCCGGTGCCGCCCTGCGCGGCCGGGATCGCGGCGGCGCGCGCGATGCTCTCGTTCAGCATCGCGACGGCGGCGGTCCCGCCGGCGATCCGGAGGAACCTGCGTCGGTTGAGTTCAGCCATGGGTGACGACCTCTGGAGGTGAGGGGGGAGTCGAGGGGCGCCCCAAGAACAGCCGCCCCGGGGTACCGGACGGAGATCCCCGTCTGACGTCGGGCCGTACAGCGGGCGAACGGAAAGCCCCGGGAAATGGCTCCCGCACGGCCCCCGCATCTGCTGGAATGACCTTCACACACTGCACGGGGGGCGCAGACGTATGGCGGGGACCGAGCACGGGCACGCCCTGGCCCGGCCCGGCACACCCTCCGCCCGTCCGCCCGCCGCATCGATGGAACGCTACGGGGCACACGGGGCGCGACAACAGCCCTCCGATGTGAGGGTGTTCGGGAGGTCCGACGCGATGGCCCGGTACGGGCGGGGCGCGATGCCCCGGTACGGGAGGGCCTGGACGTCACGGCGGGCGGCGACGCCCCGGGGCGGGCGGGCGTGGACGCCGGGCGGGGCGGCCGCCCGGTCGGAGGGGGACGCATGAACCTCGCGCAGCTCCACTACGCCTCGGGGACGCCCGGCCCGGAGGGTTCCGGTCCGGGCTTCACGTCCGTCACCCCGGGCGTGCCCGCCGCGCTGCTGCGCGAGGCCGGGCGGCTGATCGGGTACGAGCCGCCCGACGACGCCCCGGCGCACCCGTCGGCGGAGCAACTGGCCGCGCTCCCGGTGGCGCTGAGCCTGAGCATCCTCTCCGACGGGAGCCGGCTGCTGGCCCGCTCGGCGTGCACGGACGCGGGTACGGGTACCGGTGCGGACGCGGGTACGGGCACCGGTACTGACGCGGGTACCGATACGGGCGCGGGCGCCGGACCGGCCCGCCCCGGGGTGGGCCTTCCCTTCCACGCGCACGCCGTGCACCTGCCCGGGGCCGCGGGCTCCGGGGCGGCCCAGGGCGCCCTGCCGATCACGGCCTGGGGCTCCCCCCAGTGGGCCTCGCGTACCCCTCCCGGCGGCCCGCCCCCGCCGCTCGCGAAGGTGCCCGCCCCTGGACGGCACGACGCCCCCGGGCTGGCCGCGTTCGTCGCGGCGCGGGGCGCCCGGCTCGCGGGGTTCTTCGCCGACGTGCGCCGGCTCGGCATGGACCCGGAGGCCCCGCGGATCGTGCTCGTGGAGCGCGACAGCCTGGACGTGGCCCGCTGGGTGATGCTGGCGTGCAGCGTGCTCCCGCACCAGCGGGGGCAGTGGCTCACCTTCACCACCTACACGCGGCGTCCCGGCCTGGCCCCGCAGCAACTGATCGGCGTGCGCCCCGGCGGGGAGGCCGAACTCGCCGCGCTCGCCGGGCGGGAACACCGCTACCGGATCCTCGACCCCGCGCGCGAGCCCCTCGCACCGGCCGACTCCGACGCGTCCGCCGGCCCGTGGGCGCGGACCGCTGCGCTGGTCTGGCTGGCGGGCCGGCCCCAACTGTTCGCGGAGGTGCGGCAACTGCCCGGCGACCCCTACGACGCGGGCCCGTTGGCCGCGCTCGCCCTTGCCGCCGGGCTGCCGCTGGACCCGGCGGCCCACGCGGAGGCCGCCGAGTGGACCGCCGAACACGGGGACGCGCTGCCCGACGCCCGCGACCGAGCACCGCGCCGCACACCCGGGCCCGGCCCGACACCACCGGCACCGGCACCGGCACCGCTGCTCTCCGAAGCGCGGCCCGCCGGCCCCCGGCACGCGCGGCGGGCACGGCACGCGGGGGACGACATACGCGACGAGGCGCCGCACCCGGCCGCCGAGGCCGATCGCGCCGAGGGGGTCCCGCCGGGCGCGGGGTCCGGCGTCGACGGCCCGCACGGGGTGGCGGACCGGCGCACGCGGATGGCCGCCGCCCTCGGGGTCGGCCCCGCCGCGCCGTTGCCGGAGGTGGCACGCCGACTGGCCCTCGCGCTGCTGGGCGATCCGGAGCGGGCGTACGGGGAGGACGTACGGGACGGGCTGGCCGAGCTGCCGGCCCTGCGGATCCTCGTGCTGGACCGGCTGGACGCCCTGTCCGCGGGCGATCCCGCCGCCGGTGTCCGACTGTTCGAGCACACCGGGATGCGGCTGGGCGCCGCGGAGGCGGTACCGCACCTGCGGATGTGCGCGCGGGCCACGGAGCCGGCGTGGGCGCGGGCGGACCGGGTCGTCGCGCTGGACACCCTCCTCCGGGACTGCGGGGTCTCCCTCTACGCCGAGCCGCTGGTCCTGCGGACCGGAATGCGGCTGGTGTGGGGTGCGGAGCCGCTGCCCGCCGACGAGGCCCGTCTGGTGCTGGCGACGACGGGCGCGCCGGTGCACCGCGACGCCGGTACCTGGGACCTGCTCGCCTTGGCGGCGGTGCGGGCCCCGGCCGGGGACCCGGCGGCGTCGGACCTGGCGCGGGAGGTGCTGGGCCACTTCGCGACGGAACTCCCCGAGCGGCTGCGCCGGGAGCTCCTGCTGGTGGAGACGGCCCCCGGGCAGGACGACGACGCCCGCCCCGACGAGCGGCCCTACGCACGGGACGCGGCGCACGGGGAAACACCCCCGGACGACCGCCCCGACGACCGACCGGCCGACCGGGCCACGACGGCGACCCGAGCCGGGAGCGCAGGGCGCTCGACCCCGGACCCGGCCCCGCGGACGTCCGCCCGGCCCGACGCCCCGGTGGACGGCCGGGACACCCTGCCGTCGGCACGACCCGGCGCGGACGGGACCCGCTCCATACGGCAGGACCGACGTCCGGACGTCCCCGCGCAGGACCCGGAGCCCCGGGGCCCCGCCCCCGGAGCCGACGCGGCGGCCGGAGCACTCGCGGCGACGGCGGCCCGGCTGCTCGCCCCGGACCGGTCGGGCGCGGCCGGGTTGCGGGCGCTGATCGACAGCGAGGACGCCGAGTTGCTGTCGGCGTACCGGCGCGCGGCGCACGATCCCCGGGTCGGGGCGCTGCTGCGCCGCTCGCCGCGCTTCCTCGCGGACTGCTTCGCCGTCTGGTCCTCGCACCCGCAGGCGGGACCGCTGTGGCAGGAGACCCGGACCGACCTCTTGGAGGGCGTGCTCCGACCCGCCGTACGGGACCTGTCGCCCGAGCGGCTCCTGGAGGCCGAGGAGGAGCTGGCCGGTCACGGGGCGCGCCGGGCGGAGGAGTTCCGTGCCTGGCGGCGGCCGGGGGCCCTCGCGGGGCTGCGTGAGCGGCTGTCGGGACTCCTGCGCCGTCGCCCGCTCCCGCCGGACCCCGGTCCGGGCCCGGGACCTGCCACGACGGCCGCCGCTCCCGACCGCCCGGCGGGCGCCGACTGGGCCGGCGTCACCCGCCGCCGCGTCATCCCGCCCCCGCCGAACGAGCCGCCCCGGAACCACTGAACCCGGGGCGCGGTCCGGGTGTCCCAACCCATCAGGGAGTAACCAACGCAGCGACGGGCCTGGTTGATCGGACCACGGCGGCACGACCGACCGCACGGCCTGGACGATCCTCCGCCCGGCGACCTAGGTCCGGCGTCGGATGCGAAGGGTCGGACGTCGCCATAGTCTCCTCGCATGACGGAAGTTGACTCCCTCCCCGACGGACCCCGCAGCCCCGAGCAACGCAAGCGCGAGGCCTTGGAACGGCTCGTGCGGGACGTGGACGTATGGGTCGCCACGGCCGACGCCACCGGCGAGCCCTGTCTCGTGCCGCTGACCTTCTGGTGGGACGGCGAAGCCGTCTGGCTCGCCACCCGCGACACCAACCCGACCGGGCGCAACCTGAGCGCCTCGGGTCGCGTCCGGCTGTCCTTCGGCCACACCCGGGACGTCGTCCTGGTCCACGGCACCTCGCGCACGGTGCCCCCCGAGGAGCTGCCCGACGGGGTGGGCGAGGGATTCGTCGCGAAGGACGGCTGGGACCCGCGCAAGAGCGGGCCCTCGTACTTCTTCTACCGGGTCACCCCGCAGTTGCTGCAGGCGTGGGGAACCGTGCCCGAGTTGGCCGGACGGACCCTGATGCGCGACGGGAAGTGGCTGGTATAGGGCGTGTTCTGAAAGTGGCGCCGGGCGCCCGAAGCCCTCCGCAGGGCGGTGGGGGCGGCGGCTCGGGGACCGGGCGGTGACGGTCGGGCCGGCCGCCCCGGCGGAGCACGGGCCTCCTACTCAAGGCGCGCGTACGGGATCTGAGCATCCGTACTCAGGACCCGGCGCCGGCGGCTTGTCATCGTGAGGGCATGCCCATTCAGCCGTGTGATCCGCCCCCGCGCGTCGGGATAACCGCCGTCGGCAGCCTGCTGCCCGGGGACGTCCTGACCTCCGACGACCTCCAGCGGGACGTGGCCGGGGCCGGCGGGTTCGCGTTGCCGCCGGGGGTCCTGTCCAGGGCCACCGGGATCGCGTCCCGGCGCGTCGCCGCCGAGGGGGTGTACGCCTCCACGCTGGCCGTCGGCGCCGCGCGCCGGGCGCTGGACTCCGCCGGTCTCGCCCCGCACGACGTGGACCTGTTGGTCTTCGCCTCGGCCTCCCGGGACCTCGTCGAGCCGGCCACCGCGCACATCGTGCAGGCCGAACTCGGCTCCCGGGCGCACGCCCTGGACGTCACGAACGCCTGCAACAGCTTCGTCAACGGCATCGACCTCGCCCGGACGATGATCCTCGCCGGGCGCTCGCGCCGGGCACTGGTGGTCACCGGGGAGACGCCGAGCCGGGCCGTGCGCAGGGCGCCGGCGGACTTCGCGGAGTTCCGCGAGGGTTTCGCCGGCTACACGTTCGGCGACGCGGGCGCGGCCGTGGTCCTGGAGGGGGTGGAGGCCGGCGGGATCCTCGACGTGGACACCGAGACGCATTCGGAGCACTGGGAGGTCGGCGGGATCCCGGGCGGCGGTTCGCGGCACCCGCGCGGGGACGCGTACACGTACTTCCGGGGGGACGGGCACGAACTGCGTGGGGTGTTCGAGAAGGTCGGCACGGCGGTCGTCGACCGGACGTTGCACCGCACGGGTCTGGACTGGGACGGCTTCGCGAAGGTGCTGGTGCACCAGGTGACGGTGCCGTACCTGGAGCGGTTCGCGGAGCTGACGGGGGTCCCTGAGCGGAAGCTGGTGGTGACCGTCCCGGAGCTCGGGAACGTGGCGAGCGCGAGCATCGGGGTGCAGTTGGACCGGGTGTTCTCGGACCTCGCGCCGGGGGAACGGGTGCTGTTCGTCGGTCTCGGCGGCGGGATCAGCATCATGACGATGGTCTGGGAGAAGTCGTGAGCGGCTCCCGCATGTGGGTGGTGGTGCCCGCGCACGAGGAAGAGGCACGGCTGGCGGACACGCTGCGGGCGCTGGCCGCGCAGCGGGACCGGGACTTCACCCTGCTGGTCGTCGACAACGCCTCGGCGGACGGGACGGGCGACATCGCGCGGGCGTTCGCGGCGGACGCGCCGTTCCCGGTGGAGGTGATCGAGGAGCCGCAGAAGGGCGTCGGGTCCGCCGTGGACACCGGGTTCCGGTACGCGATGGCCCGGGGGGCGACGCTGCTGGCGCGGACGGACGCCGACTGCCTGCCCCGGCCCGGTTGGACGGGTGCGGCGCGGGCCGCGCTGCTGGCGCGGCCGGGTCTGGTGTGCGGTCGGATCGTGGCGCGGGGCGACGAGCACGGCCCGCTCGGGCGGACCGTGTTCGCGGGGCTGGTCGCGGTGGCCGCGCTGTTCGGGCGGCTGCGGCCGGAGCACGCCCGCCGACACGGCTACCGGGCTCCGTACCGGATGCACGCGGGGAACAACATGGCGATCACCGCGGACCTGTACCTGGCGGTCGGCGGGATGCCCAGGCGGCCGTCGCCGACGGACCGGCTGTTCCTGAACGCGGTGCGCCGCCACACCGACCGCATCAGCCACTGCCGGACGATGGTCGTGGAGAACTCCACGCGCCGGCTGCGGGCGTACGGCCTCGCCGGTACGGCCCGCTGGTACCTCGACCAGGGCAGCGGCGCGCACGGAACGGATCCCCGCTGATGCTGGACCGACTCGCGGACTCGCTGCGTTCCCGGCCCGAACGGCCCGCCGTCCTGACGGCGACCCGTACGGGCGCCACCCGGGTCCGCGTCACCCGGGGCGAACTCGCCGACCTGGCCGAGGCGTACGCCGCCGCGCTGCACGCGCGCGGCCTGCGGGCCGGGGACACCGTCGGGGTGGCGGTGCGGCCCGGACCGCGGGCCCTCGCGGTGCTGCTGGCCCTGTGGCGGCTCGGGTTGCGCGGGGCCGTCCTCGACCCGGGGGCCGGGGCGGAGGTGCTGCGGGCCCGGCTCGCGCTGGCCCGGCCGGCGCTGGTGCTGGCCGACGCCGCCGCGCAGGCGGTCGCGGGGTGGGCCGGGCCGTTGGCCCGCCGGTCCGGGCTGGAACTGCCGGAGCTGTCCGGGCTGGGGCCGGTGGCGACGGTCGGACGCCGACTGCCGGGGTGCGCGCCCGCCCTGGGGACGGGGGCCTCCCGGACGGGGGTGCCGGCCGGCCGGGACGAGGACGGCGACGCGGTGATCGTGTTCACCTCGGGGACCACGTCCCGACCGCGTGCGGTCGTGCACACCCGGGCCGGTCTCGCGGCCGGGATGGAGACGGTGGCGTCGCTGTTCGACTCCGGGGACGACGGCTCGCCCGTGCTGGGCGGTACGTTCTTCGTCCTCGTGCCTTCCCTGACGCGCGGGGCGCCGGTCGCCCTGCCGGCGCGCCGGCCTCGGGTCCTGGCCCGGCAGTTGGCCGGGCTGCTTCCTCGGGACACCTATCTGACGCCGCCGCGGCTGCGGGACGCCCTGGACGCGGGCGCCCGGTTCACGGGCCGGGTGTGGACGGGTTCGGCCCCGGCGAGCGCCGGGCTGTTGAACCGGGTCCGGGAGGCCGGCGCCGAGCAGGCGTGGGGGGTGTACGCGCTGACCGAGCTGTTCCCGGCGGCCGCGGTGGAGTCCCGGGAGAAGGCCGCCTTCGAGGGGGTCGGGGACCTGGTCGGCGCCCCGCTGTCGGGGGTGCGGGCGGTACGGGACGCCACCGGGGAGCTGTTGCTGGCCGGACCCGCGGCCCGGCACCGCTACCTGGGTGAGGAACCCGATCCGTGGGTGCGCACGGGCGACCGGGCGCGGCTGGATCCGGCCGGGCGGATCGTGTTGGAGGGGCGTTGCAAGGACATGGTGCTGCGGCGGGCGGAGAACATCTACCCGGGTCTGTACGAGCCGGCGCTGCACGTGCCGGGGGTGGAGTTGGGCGTGCTCGTCGGGGTTCCGGCGGGAGACGGGGACGAACGGCTCGTGGCGTTGGTGCAGCCGCGGCGCGGTGTTCCCGAACCGGCGCTGCGGTCGGCGCTGTCGGGGCCGCTGCGGCGGATGGGCACGGCCCGGCCCGACGCCCTGGTGTTCGCCCGGATCCCGCTGTCGGGGCGCTCCCGCAAACCGGACCGGGCGGCGGCCTCGGCCCTGGCGGCGGCGCACCTGGCGGCCGCGGCCCGGCGGGGGCGCTGACGTGCGCGCCGCTCGTCGGGGCGGCCCGGAGCCGCGGCCGGGCGGGTCGCCGGCCGGGCGGGCTGCCGGTGGTGTACGGGCGGTTCCGGGCCGCGCACCGCGATCCTCGCCACCGGGCTCCGTACGGGCTGTGCCACGGCCACGACCCGGGGATCCCCGCCGACCTGTACGTGCGCCGCGGCGGGACCGTCCGGGAGCCGCCGGAGGCGGGTTCGCAGGACGTGGTGCTGCTCAACCGGGCCCGGGAGCGCAGTGCGCGGATCGTCCGGGTCGAGCACCCGGTGGTCGGGAACGGCCTGCGGCGGCTGCGTTCCTGGGGCGCCCGGCGCACCCTTCTCCGGTAGTGGGACCGGTGGTACCGGCCCGTCGACACGAAAGAGGTCCACGTCCGATGAACGGCGCTGCGACGACCGACCGCCCGACGCCCACCGGCCATGCGAGGGCCCGCCGCCGGGACCGCCGGGTCTACCTGCGCGGGCATCCGCTGCTGTTCGGGCTGCTGGCCGCGACGCGCGGGCGGGGTGTGCGCCGGTTGGGCGGGACGCTGCTGGTGCACGACGCGGACGCCTACCGGGAGGCGCTGACCCGGCTGCCGCTGGACCGTACGGCGGAGGGGACGACGGGCGGCGCGGCGCGGGCCGCGTTGCGGGGGGACGGCGACGTGCTGTTCGACCAGGAGGGCGGGGTGCACCGGGCCGACCGGCGGGCCCTCGCGGTCCGGCTGGGGGCGGCCGGGGTGGAGGAGCTGCGGCCGGTGTGGCTGCCGCTGCTGGCGCGCGGGTCGGCCCCGCTGGCCGGGGGCGGCGAGGTGGACGTGGTGGCCCTGACGCGGGAGCTGGCGGGGTCGGTGGCGGTCGCCCTGCTGGGGTCGGACGCGGATCCGGTGCTGTTGGCACGGGCCGCTGCGCGGGCGGCGGCCGCTTCGGTGCGCAGCCACCTGCCGGGCCCGCCGCGGCCCGGTGCGGCGGCCGCGGCGGCAGGGGCCGCGGCGCGGCTGCGGGAGCTGGCCGGGGCGGGGGACGCGCTGTCCTCGATGGTGGCGGTGGCCGCGGTGAACACCACCGTGGCGGCGGTGCCTCGGGCGGTGGCCTGGTGCGCGGACGCGGGGCTGTGGGGGCAGGCCGCGGACCCGGGGCTGCGGCCGCGGCTGGTGGCGGAGTTGCTGCGGGTCACGGCGGCCTCTCCGGTGCTGCCCCGGGTGGCGGCGGCGGGCGGGTCGGTGGGCGGCTGTCCGGTGCGCGGCGGTGACCGGCTGGTGCTGGTGGCCCGGCACGCGGCGGGGGCGCACCGGCGCGACCCGGACGCGCTGGATCCGGCGGGGCCGGAGGTGGCGCGGCTGGTGTTCGGCGTGGGGCCGCACGCGTGTCCCGGGGCGCGGCTGGCTTCCGTCCTGCTGGCCGACGTACTGGCGGAGCTGGCCGTGCACCGTCCGGTGGTGGCGCGGGCACGGGTGGACCGGCGGGTGGCGCTGCCGGGCTGGCGGTCGCTGACGGTGCGGGCGGGCGCGGGGGTGGGGGCGTGAGTGCGCGGATCGCGGTGACGGGGGCGAGCGGGTTCTGCGGCGGGCAGGTGGCCCGGGCGGCGGCCGCGGCGGGGGCGTCGGTGGTGTGCGTGGGTCGCAGGCCGGGGCCGGTGGGGGAACACCGGTTCTGGGACGCGGCCCGTGGTGTGCCGGATCTGGCGGGGGTCGACTTCGTGGTGCACTGCGCGGCGGCCGTGGGCGATCCGGCGCCCGGAGGGCGGGCCGAGGCGGTGATGCGGGCGGTCAACGAGGCGGGGACGGCGCGGCTGCTGCGGGCCGCCGGGGGGCGGCCGGTGGTGTGGGTGAGCAGCGCGAGCGTGTACGACCCGCGGTGTTCGCGCGAGCGGGTTTCCGAGGAGCATCCGCGGGCGGGTCACCTGAACGCGTACGGCCGTACGAAGGCGGCGGGCGAGGCGCTGGCGCTGGCCGGGGGCGCCGTGGTGCTGCGGCCCCGGGCGGTGTACGGGCCGGGTGACACGCAGTTGCTGCCCCGACTGCTGTCCCGGGTCCGGGCGGGGACGCTGCTGCTGCCGGGTCCGGACGTGCGGCTGAGCCTGACGGCGGTGGAGAACCTCGCGGACGCCGCTCTGGCGGCCGCGGGCTGGCCGCCGGGCGCGTACAACGTGGCGGACGCGGAGCCGTACGGGCGGGACGCGGCGATCGGGGCGGTGCTGCGGGCGCACGGGGTGCGGGCCCGGATCCGGCACCTGCCGCTGCCGGTGGCGCTCGCGGCTGCCCGGGCGGCGGAGTCGGTGGCGCGGCTGACGGGCTCGGAGCCCTTGCTCAGCCGGTACGCGGTGGACCAGCTCTCCCGTCCGGTGGTGCTGGACGTGAGCAGGGCCCGGTCGCGGGGGTGGAACCCGCGCCGGACCCTGGAGGACCACCTCAGTTCCCTGCGGCCTCCTTCGGGGTGAGGCGCAGGGAGATGCTGTTGATGCAGTACCGCTGGTCGGTGGGGGTCGGGTAGCCCTCGCCGTCGAAGACGTGCCCCAGGTGGGAGCCGCAGGTCGCGCAGCGGACCTCGGTGCGGACCATGCCGTGGGTGGTGTCGGCGATCAGCTCGACGGCCTCGGTGTCCTTCGGGTCGAAGAAGGACGGCCAGCCGCAGTGCGACTCGAACTTCTCCGTGGAACGGAACAGCTCGGAGCCGCAGCCGCGACAGGAGTAGACGCCCACCGTCTTCGTGTCCGTGTACTCACCGCGGAAGGCCGGCTCGGTGCCCGCCAGGCGCAGCACCTGGTACTCGGACGGGGTCAGCTCCGCCTGCCACTGCTCGTCCGTCTTCTGGACCTCGTACGCCATGACGTTCCCGCTCCCTCAGTTCGACAGGCGGGCGAGGATCTGCGGTCCGAGATCCGTGACGTCGCCGGCGCCCATCGTGAGAACGAGATCACCGGGCTTGGCCATTCCCGCGATGACGTCGGCGACGGCCTCCTTGGAGTGCTCGGCGGTGACGTCGGCGCCCGCGGCGCGGGCCGCGGTGATGATGATCTCGCTGGTGATCCCGGGGATCGGGTCCTCGCGGGCCGGGTAGATGTCGAGGACCACGGAGGCGTCGGCGAGGGCCAGGGCCTGGCCCATCTCCTTGCCGAGCTCCTGGGTGCGGGAGAAGAGGTGGGGCTGGAAGACGACCAGGATGCGGGAGTCGCCCGCGGCGCCGCGGATGGCCTCCAGGTCGGCGGTCATCTCGGTCGGGTGGTGCGCGTACGAGTCGATGACCTGTACGCCGGCCTCCTCGCCCTTGAGCTGGAGGCGGCGCTTGACGCCCGTGTACTTGCCGAGGGCGGAGGCCAGGTTGTGCGCCGGGATGCCGAGCGCGACACCGGCCGCGAGGGCGGCGACGGCGTTGTGCGCGTAGTGGCGTCCGGGCACGGACACGGTGAAGGTGAGCATCCGGTCCTGGATGACCACGGTGACCTCGCTGGTCAGGCCGCGCGGGGTGATCTTGGTGATGCGGACGTCGGCGTCGGCCTCCTCGCCGTACGTGACGACGTGGAGGTCGGGGTTGCCGGCGACCCGGGCGGCGATCTCGGCGGCGCCCGCCTGGCCGTGGGCGACGACGAGGGTGCCGCCGGGCACGATCTTGGAGACGAAGGTCTCGAAGGACTCGTAGATCTCTTCCATCGACGCGTAGTTCGCGTGGTGGTCGAGCTCGGCGTTGAGGATGATCGCGACCTGCGGGACGTACTTGTGGAAGCTGCGGTCGCTCTCGTCCGCCTCTGCGACGAAGATGTCGCCCTCGCCGTGGTGGGCGTTGGAGCCGGGGGCGTCCAGGTCGCCGCCGATGGCGTACGAGGGGTCCAGGCCGAGCGCCGACAGGGAGACCGCCAGCATCGAGGTGGTGGTGGTCTTGCCGTGCGTACCGGCGACGGCGATGGGGCGCAGGCCCTCCATCACGCCGGCGAGGGCGTCCGAGCGGTGCACGACGGGGATGCCGAGTTCGGCGGCCCGGGCGAGCTCGGGGTTGTCGGCGCGGATGGCGCTGGAGACGACCACGCAGGTGGCGTCGTCGGCGAGGTGCCCGGCGGCGTGCCCGATGTGGACGGTCGCGCCGTGGGCGCGCAGCGCCTGGGCGGTCTCGGAGTCACGGGAGTCGCTGCCGGCCACCTTCGCGCCGCGCTGCGCGAGGATCTTCGCGATGCCGGACATGCCGGCGCCGCCGATGCCGATGAAGTGGGGCCGTTCCATGGCGGTCGGCAGGCCGGGCTTCATTCAGGTCGCTCCTGGATCGTGTGCGGGGTGCAGCGGACTGCGGCGGGCTGTGCGGTGTGACCGCACCAGCCTATTCGTTGTGGGCGAAGAGCTTGAGCACCGGAACCCCGACCTTGTGCCGGGCCCGGGAGGCCCAGTCCCGGTGGAAGAACTCCTCGACGAAGTGCGGGGCGGTCAGGACGATCACCTCGTCGGCGCCGGTCTCGTCCACGACGGCCTTCAGCTTGTCGAGGGGATGGTCCTCGACGATCTGTCCGACGGCCGTGGCCCCCTTCGTGCGCAGGGCGACGAGGGAGTGTTCGAGAGCCGTCTCGGCGGGTCCCCTGGCGTGCTCCCCCTCGGGTTCGTCGCCCTCGTGGAGGGCTTCGGGGAGCTCGCCGAGCGCCACGTCGTCGATGGCGCGGAGCAGGCGGTCCTGGTCTCCCCGGGGCTGCATGAGCACGACGAAGGAGACCTGGTCGTCTCCGTGCAGGGTGGTGACGAAGTCCACGTCCACCGTGGTCAGCGGCTGCTCGATCATCAATACGCTCGTGAACACGGACGCCCTCTCCTTCATGGGCCGGGGCCGGTCGGCCGGCCCCTGCGGAAACCATCCTGCCCCGCTGTCCCGCGGGGCCGTGCGCAGTTATGTGTGCCCAGGTATGTGCCCGGCGGAAGCAAAGCGGAACGACAAATTCCGCCTCTTTCTCAGATCCGACGGTAACTGGTGAAGAGGAACCCGGCCTCCTCCAGTACGCGGGCCGGGACGAGCCGGTGCGGAACCGTGACGGAGGGTCCGCCCGCGATCCGCTGGGCGTCGCCGGCCGTGAGCATCGGGGAGATCGTCAGGCACAGCTCGTCCAGTACGTCGGCGGCCACGAACTGGCCCAACAGCCTCGGGCCGCCCTCGGTGAGCTGACGGCGCAGCCCGCGCCCGGCCAGCTCCCGCACCGCCCGGGCGGGGTCCACGGCGGCGCCGTCCCCCGCGACGATCACCTCGGCGCCGGCCTTGCGGGCCGCGGCCACCCGTTCGGCGGGCGCCGCCGAGCCCGTGAGGACCAGGGTCGGCTCCAGCGGGGAGGTGAACAGCGGCAGGTCGAAGTCCAGCTCCATGCTCGCCGTGATCACCGCGATGGCGGGCGCCGTCCCCTGACCCGCGGCCGCGCGGCGGGCCGCGAAGACCTCGCGGGCCCGGGCCGGCCGGTAGCCCTCCTGGCGAACCGTTTCCGCGCCGACGACCACCACGTCGGCCAGCGCCCGGAGGGTGCCGAAGATCCGCATGTCCGTCTCGCCCGAGATCGGCTGCGAACGGCCCTCGTGCTGGGCGGCCCCGTCCAGGGTGGAGACCATGTTCGCCCGCAACCAGTGCCCGCCCGGGGCCGGCTCCGGGTAGGCGTAGGCATCCGCGAGCTCGTCGAGCGACCACTCGCGGTCGACCGCGTCCTGGGACGGGGCTGATGTCTGATCGGTCACAGGGAACAGGCGTCGCATCGGTGCAGTGTGCCACGCCCCGTAGAGTTAAGAGCTGTGTCAACATCTCTCTCCACCTCCGGCTCTGCCCCCGGGCACCCGACGGCCGACGCGGGCCCCCTGGCCCTGTGCGCCCGCGAACCGCGCGTGCCCGCCGAACGGCTGGTGGCGGAGATGGTGCCGCCCCCGCGCTTCGACTCGGTGCGCTTCGACACCTACGAGCCCGATCCCGCCCAGCCCAGCCAGACCGAGGCCGTGAGCGTGCTGAGCGGCTTCGCCGCCGGCCTGGGCGGCGCGCACGCGACCGGCTCCGGCAAGCGCCGCTGGTTCTCCAAGGCCCCCAAGGCGGCCCCCGCCGGACCGCGCGGCGTCTACCTCGACGGCGGCTACGGCGTCGGCAAGACCCACCTCCTCGCCTCCCTGTGGCACGCCACCCCGGCGGAGCCCGCCCTCAAGGCGTTCGGCACCTTCGTGGAGCTGACCAACCTGGTCGGCGCGCTCGGCTTCCAGCAGACCGTGCAGACCCTGGGCGGGCACCGGCTGCTGTGCATCGACGAATTCGAGCTGGACGACCCGGGCGACACCGTCCTGGTGTCCTCGCTGCTCAGCCGCCTGGTCGAACAGGGCGTGGCGCTCGCCGCCACCTCCAACACGCTGCCCGGCAAGCTCGGCGAGGGCCGGTTCGCGGCCGCCGACTTCCTCCGGGAGATCCAGGGGCTGTCCGCGCACTTCCGGCCGCTGCGGATCGACGGTCAGGACTACCGCCACCGCGGCCTGCCCGACGCCCCCGCCCCGTTCTCGGACGAGCAGGTCGCGAAGGCCGCGTACGCGACCCCCGGCGCGAGCCTGGACGACTTCCCCGGCCTGCTCGACCACCTCGCGAAGGTCCACCCGAGCCGCTACGGCGCGCTCACGGACGGCATAGCCGCCGTCTGCCTGACCGACGTGGGCCCGGTGCCCGACCAGTCGACCGCGCTGCGCCTGGTGGTGCTGGCCGACCGGCTGTACGACCGGGAGGTCCCGGTCCTGGCCTCCGGGGTGCCCTTCGACCGGCTGTTCAGTGAAGAAATGCTCAACGGCGGTTATCGGAAGAAGTACTTCCGAGCCATATCGCGGCTCACCGCCCTCGCACGCGACGCGAAGCCCCTGGTCTCCCAGTAGGTTTGGCACGGTCGGGGCGCTTTCGCCGCCCGACCGTTTCCACATCTGCGAAGGGATCACCATGGCCACCACGCGTCACGCGCACACCGTCTGGGAAGGCAACCTGCTGGAGGGCAAGGGTGTCGTCACCCTCGACTCCTCGGGCCTCGGCTCGTACGACGTCTCCTGGCCCTCCCGCGCCGAGGCCGCGAACGGCAAGACCAGCCCGGAAGAGCTGATCGCCGCCGCGCACTCCAGCTGCTACTCGATGGCGCTCTCCCACGGCCTCGCGGGCGCGGGCACCCCGCCCACCCGCCTGGAGACCAAGGCCGACGTCACCTTCCAGCCCGGCGAGGGCATCACCGGCATCCACCTGAGCGTGCGCGCCGAGGTCCCCGGCCTGGACGCGGAGGGCTTCGCCTCCGCCGCCGAGGACGCCAAGAAGAACTGCCCCGTCAGCCAGGCCCTGACCGGTACGACGATCACCCTGAGCGCCGAGCTCGTCTGATCACCGCCGTACGCGCCTCCCGTCCGGCCCCGGCGGCCGGACGGGACGGCACGGCGTACGGGAACCCGCAGGGGTGACGGATCCGCGGCCGCGCACGCGCCGCCCGGAGCCGCGACGCACCACGTGGTACCACGGGCCGGTCACATCTCCAGGGAAACAGCGGGGAGTTGCCGATGTCCGTCACCCGACGCGGCCTGCTGGCGGCAGGCGCGGTCAGCTTCACCGGGGCACTGGGCGCCCTCTTCGCGGGCGGTGCCCCCGGCGGCGGCCCGACCGCGGTCGCGGCCGGCCGGGCCGGGTCCCCCGGCTACGGGCCGCTGCTGCCCGATCCGGACGGGCTGCTCGACCTGCCGGCCGGGTTCTCGTACCGGGTCCTCTCGCGCGCCGGGCAGCCGCTGCGCTCCGGCGAGGGCCCGACGCCCGCCAACTGCGACGGCATGGCCGCCTTCGGGGCGGGCACCGGCACGGGCGGCGGCTCCGTCCGGCTGGTCCGCAACCACGAGAACCGCGCCACCGCCGCACTGCGCGTCCCCGCCGTCGGGGGCCTGACCTACGACCCGGCGGCCCTGGGCGGCTGCACCGTACTGGAACTGGATCCGGCCGGCGGGGTCACCGCCGAGCGCGTCGCCCTCGCCGGTACCGCCGTCAACTGCGCGGGGGGCCGGACCCCCTGGAACACCTGGCTGAGCTGCGAGGAGACCGAGGACCGGGCCAGGGACTCCGGATACTCCCGCGACCACGGGTACGTCTTCGAGGTCGACCCCGTCGACCCGCACCGCCTCGGCGCGGTGCCCCTGACCGCGCTGGGGCGCTTCGCCCACGAGGCCGTCGCCGTGGACCCCCACCGGGGCGTCGTCTACGAGACCGAGGACGCCTTCGTCGAACCCTTCGGCCTGTTCCACCGGTTCCTGCCCGCCCGGCCCCTCGGCGGACCCGGCTCGCTGCGCGCGGGCGGCGTGCTGGAGGCGCTGCGCGTGCCCGGGCTCGACGACCTCTCGCGGGTGGACCGGACCGGGGCCGAGTTCCCGGTGGAGTGGGTCCCCGTACCGGACCCGTCGGCCCGCGTGACGCCCGTCCGGCTCCAGGACTTCGGACCGCGCGGCATCACCCACGCGCAGAAGCTGGAGGGCTGCTACTGGGGCGGCACCGGCGTGTACTTCGTCTCCAGTTACGCCCGCAGCCGGGAGGGCTCCGCCGCCGACCACCAGGGGCAGGTGTGGTTCTACGACCCGCTGCGCCAACGGCTCCGGCTGGACGTCCTGTTCGGCCCGTCGTCCGGCGTGCACCTGCCGGGTGACTCCCCCGACAACATCTGCCTGGCCCCGGACGGCGGCCTGATGGTGTGCGAGGACGGCGGCGGGGAGCAGTACGTCCTCGGTGTCACCCCCGGCGGGACGGTCCACCCCGTGGCCCGCAACGCGGACGACGTGGGCCCGCCCGGGGACCCGCAGTGGGGGGAGTTCGCGGGTGTCACCTTCTCCCCCGACGGCCGCACCATGTTCGTGAACGCCTACACCCCGGGCACGACGTTCGCGGTGACCGGCCCCTGGCACTGATCCGGCCCCGAGGCGGCCCGGCCGTCGTGTCCTCGGTCCGGTCCTCCGCACCTGCCGTGTCCTCACTCCCGTATCCCCCGCTCCCGCCGTGTCGCGAACCTGTTCGACCTGCTGGAAGATCGGACGGAGCCGATCGAAGGGGGTAGGTGACCGTGGCCAAGAAGGACAAGGCCGAGAAGGACAAGGGAGCCCGCGGGGACAAGCAGGACAGGGCCGGCGGCGCGGCCCTGGAGCCCAAGGGGTCGAAGGCTGCCAAGGGCGACCGGAAGGGCGGGGCTCCCGACGGATCCGGCGCCCCCGACGGGCCGGCGCTCGGGCCGGTGTTGCGGGTGCCGGTCGGGGAGCGGGTGGACCTGGCCGCCCTGGACCCGGCGGGGACGCCCGCGGGTCCCACGGACAAGGCGTCCGGGTTGGCCGCCACGGCCCGGATGGCCGAGCGGCTCGCCTCCCTCCAGGACCGGCTGTACGCGGCGAGCACGGCCGGCGACCGCCGCCGGCTGCTGCTCGTCCTCCAGGGCATGGACACCAGCGGCAAGGGCGGCACGGTCAAGCACGTGATCGGACTGTTCAACCCGTCCGGCTGCCGGATCCGGTCCTTCAAGGCGCCCACGCCCGAGGAACTGGACCACCCGTTCCTGTGGCGCGTCACGAACGCCCTCCCGCTGCCGGGGGAGATCGGCATCTTCGACCGGTCGCACTACGAGGACGTGCTCGTCGCCCGGGTGCGCGAGTTGGTGTCGCGCAGCGAGCTGAAGCGGCGTTACGCCGAGATCAACCGGTTCGAGAAGGACCTCGCCGACGACGGGGTGACCGTCGTCAAGGTCTTCCTGCACCTCGGTTACGAGGAGCAGCGCCGGCGTCTGCTGGCCCGGCTGGACGACCCGGACAAGCACTGGAAGTTCAGTCCGGCCGACATCGAGGCGCGGGCCGCGTGGCCCGCCTACCAGCAGGCGTACGAGCTGGCCCTGGAGCGTTGCTCGATGGCGGAGGCACCCTGGTACGTCGTGCCCGCGGACCGGAAGTGGTACCGGAACTGGGCGGTCGGCCGGCTCCTGCTGGAGCACCTGGAGGCGCTGGCTCCGGCGTACCCGCCGGGTGACTTCGACGTGGAGGAGTGCCGTACCCGTCTGATTGCCACATAGTCATATATTTTCCCTACGTGACCACTTCTGTGCGCAAAGCGGCCGTCGTGGCCGTCGTCGGTGCTGCCCTGGGTGCCGCCCTCGCGGGATGCGCGGGCGGCGCCGCTCCGTCCCGGGGTGACGGCCAGGCCCGCATGGGGAGCCCCGCGGCCTCGGCCCCGGGCGCCCCGCAGTCCGTCTCCCCCACCCCCTCCGGCGCGTCCCCGCAGGCCGGCCCGCCGGGCAGGGCGCCGACCATGGCTCCCGGCCCGAACGGGCTGACGCCCGTCTTCGAGCGGGCGCGACAGCGCAGCGACAAGACCGTCGCCCTGACGTTCGACGCCGACATGACCGCCGACCAGGGACCGCGCGCCGCCTCGGGGGAACGTTTCGACAACCCCGAGCTGATCTCCACCCTGCGCCGGCTCCAGGTTCCCTCGACGGTCTTCATGACCGGCCGCTGGGCCGAGGAGTACCCGGACCAGGCCAAGTCCATCGGCACCGATCCGAACTTCGAGATCGCGAACCACTCGTACAGCCACCACGCCTTCAAGGCACCCTGCTACGGGCTCCCCACCCTCGACGACGAGGAGGCGCGGGCCGACGTGGACCGGGCCTTCGCGGCGTTCCGGACGGCCGGCGCGGTCAACACCGTGCCGTACTTCCGCTTCCCCGGCGGCTGCTACGACGACCGGGCGCTGCGTTCCCTCCGCGAGGCCAAGGTCACCGCCGTGCAGTGGGACGTGGTCAGCGGGGACGCCTTCGCGAAGGACCCGGACGCGGTGGCCGAGCAGGTGCTCGCCGGGGTGAAGCCCGGCTCGGTGGTGGTCATGCACTGCACGCGCAGCGCGGCCCCCGTCACGGAGGAGGCCATCCGGAAGATCGTCCCGGAGCTCCGCGCGCGCGGGTACCGCTTCGTGAAGGTGTCCGACCTGATCGGGAAGTAGCCCGGGCGGCGCGCCGCCCGGTCAGCCGGAGCAGGCGGTGCGCTGCGCCTCCTGCCACTCGCAGACCGGGCACAGCACGACGCCCGGCGTCGCGACCCCGTACTCGGTGGGCTTGCCGCACTCCAGGCAGTCGGCGTACGGCGGCCCGGGCACCCGCCCGACGGGCGCGGCCGGGGCGGGGCAGTACGTGGCGTTCTCCTGCGGCTGGTCCATGCGTACGAGCCTACTCACCCCGGCCGCCGACGGGCCGGGGTCCGTTCAGTTCGCGGTCGCCGCCTCGGTGACCTCGCTGGGGCGGACGATGACGAAGCCCTCGCCGCTCAGCTTCAGCTGGACGGCCTCCCCCGACCCGCCGCGGATCATGGAGCCGACGGACTGGGAGCGGTGCAGGCCGGTCTCCAGCCGCGCGCTCCAGCCGACGACCGCGTCGGTGTCGACGAAGACCGGTTCCTGCGGGGTGACGGGGATGATGATGGGGCTGCCGTCGCACACGACGGCGAGCTTGCCGGTGCCGGTGAAGAGGCTGTTGAAGAGGCCGCCGCCGGTCATGCCGGCGCCCTTGACCATCTTGATCTCGTAGGAGAGCGTCGGGTCGAAGCACAGGACGTTGCGGCCGTTGACGGTCAGCGCGTCGCCGGGTTCGAAGTCGACGATGAAGCAGTTGCCGCCCTGGTGCGCGAACCAGGCCTCGCCCTGGCCGCGTACGGACATCAGCGCGAGCCCCTCGCCGGTGACGGCGCGCTTGAGCATGCCGCCTATGCCCTGGCCCTTCCGCTCGAACTGCAGGTTCCCCCGGAAGGCGATCATCGCGCCCTGCCGGGCGAGCACCTCTCCGTTGACGGTGTACTTGACGGACTTGGCGTTCTGCAGGGTCATGCCGGGCGCGGCGGCCGGCTGGGCCAGGTTCTCGGACGCGAAAAGGTCGCTCTTCATGGGTTCGATCCTCGCGCGGGTGGGGGACCCGGAGCATCCTCCTCAGGTCGGAGGCCGGCATCCTTGGCGGGATGAGCAGCCGGCACACGAACGAGACCACAGACGTACCCGCGGGCGGTGACGCACCGGTATCCGCGGGCGTCCCCGCGAAGGGTCCCGCGGACGTGCCCGCGGTCGGGGCGGGCAGCCCCTTCCGCCTGGAGCACGTACTGCGCGACGAGGCCCCGCAGTTCGTCCTGCCGCTGGTCGTCCGGATCGAGAAGACCGAGCCGCCCGCCCGGACGGACGCCCTGGAGACGGCGGCCCGCGCGGTGCTCGTCCTGCTGGCGGACGAGAGGGCGCACGGCGAGGGCGAGTGGGCCGAGGCCGTCCGCGACTGGCAGGACGCCCGGATCCGCAAGGTGGTCCGGCGGGCGCGCGGCGCGGAGTGGCGCAAGGCGGAGACCCTGCCGGGCATCACCGTGAGCGGCGAGGCCTCCCTGGTACGGGTCTTCCCGCCGGTGCCGCTGGACGGCTGGCCCAAGGAACTGGCGAAGCTCCAGGTCTCCGGCACCGATCTGGACGACCCCGGTCCCGTTCCGCCGGCCGCCGCCGACCTCCCGGTGCTGTGGCTGAACCCGGACCTCGACATGTCGGCCGGAAAGGCGATGGCGCAGGTCGGGCACGCGGCGCAGCTGGCCTGGTGGGAGCTCACCACGGCCGAGCGGACGGCGTGGCGGGACTCCGGTTTCCGGCTGGCGGTGCGCACGGCCCCGCGCGAGCGGTGGGCCGAGCTCGGTGGGAGCGGGTTGCCGGTGGTCCGTGACGCCGGTTTCACGGAGATCGCGCCGGGGTCCTGCACGGTCGTCGCCGACCATCCGGCGCTGCGGGCACGGCTCTGAGGTCCGGGCGGGAACCTCAAATCATGCTCTGAACGTCCCCCGACGCGGGTTGGCCGGGCTCCGACGGGGTCATCACACCGGCACACGGTCCGACGGACCGAAGAGAAGAGGGGGGCGGCGACATGAAGCCCATGACGCGCCTGGGGGTGGGCATCGGCTGGCGGCCGGAGATCGCGGACGCGGTCGAACGGCTGCCGGGCCTGGACTGGGTCGAGGTGGTGGCGGAGAACGCCTGCCCCGGCCACCTGCACCCCGGATTGCTGAGGTTGCGCGAGCGCGGCGTCCACGTCGTGCCGCACGGTGTGTCGCTGGGCCTCGGCGGAGCCGACCGGCCCGACGCCGCGAAGCTGGCCGAGCTCGCGGAACGGGCGGTGGCGCTGGGGGCGCCGCTGGTCACCGAGCACATCGCCTTCGTACGGACGTCCTCGCCCGCGCTGGAGGCCGGTCACCTGCTGCCCGTGCCCCGCACCCGCGACGCGCTGGCGGTGCTGTGCGAGAACGTACGGATCGCCCAGGACGCGCTGCCCGTGCCGCTGGCGCTGGAAAACATCGCCGCGCTCCTCTCCTGGCCCGGGGAGGAGCTGACGGAGGGGCAGTTCCTGACGGAGCTGGTCGAGCGGACCGGTGTGCGGCTCCTCATCGACGTGGCCAACCTGCACACGAACCGGGTCAACCGAGGCGAGGACCCGGCCGCCGTCCTCGACGGGATCCCGCTGGAGGCGCTGGCCTACGTGCACGTCGCCGGTGGCGTGGAGCGCGACGGCGTCTGGCACGACACCCACGCGCACCCGGTGCCGCCGGTGGTGCTCGACGTCCTCGCGCAGCTGCGCGAGCGGGTGGACCCGCCGGGGGTGCTGCTGGAGCGCGACGACGACTTCCCGCCGGAGGCCGAGCTCGCCGGGGAACTGGAGCGGATCCGGGCCGTCGTGGGCGCCGCTCCCGCCGCCCGGCCGCCGGCGCCCGACGGGGGCCCGGCCGCGGACACCGGGGCCGCCCGGCCCGCCGAGAACGCGACCGCGCCCGACGGCGACGCCCCCGACATCGGGGCGGCCCGTACCCGGCTGGGGCTGGAGCAGGCGGCCCTGCTGTCGGCGCTGGTCGCCGGCACCCCGGTGCCCGAGGGCTTCGACCGGCAGCGGATCCGCGTCCAGGCGCGGGCGCTGGCCGCCAAGCGGGCCTCGGTCGTGGCCAAGGTCGCGCCCGAACTACCCGAACTGCTCGGCGGCCCCGCCGCCTACCGCACGGCCTTCCTCGCGTACGCCCGCCGGCGGCCCATGACGGCCGGCTACCGCCGGGACGCCCTGGACTTCGCCGAGCACCTGCTCATCCAGGACCTGCCGGCCGACCCGGCCGCCCGCCGCCGGCTCACCACCTGGTGGCGGGACCGCGCCGGGACCCGGCCGCCCCGCCGGATCGTCCGCTGGGCCCGCGCCCTGGTGGGGAGAGCCGCGTGAACGCCCTCATCGCCCTCGTGTGGATCGCCGTCGCCACTTCCACCGTCCTGCTCCTGGTCGCCCAGCGCCGGGCCCGGCCCCCGGTGGCCGGGCCCGCGCCGAGGCTGCACGACCTGTCCGAGGCCGCCTTCATGGCGGGCGGCCCCGGAGCCGTCGTCGACGCCGCGCTCGTCTCCCTCCTGGGCGACGGCCGCCTGGCGATCGGCGGGCCGGGCATCATCCACGTGCGGTCCGGGGCCCGGGCCGGTGACCCCGCCGAGCGGGCCGTGCTGCTGGCCGTCCAGCAGGCGCCCTCCGGTTGGCTCCACCGGATCCGCTACTCCGCCATGCTGGACCCGGCCGTGCAGGAGATCGGTGACGCCCTGGCCGCCCGGGGCCTCGTCGCCGAACCCGGCGCGGGCCGTGGCCGGCGCCGCTGGGGGAAGCTCCAGGCCCTGCTCTGCGCGCTGCTGGCCTTCGCGTCGATCCCGATCACCGTCGTGACCCTCGCCCTGGACGCGGGGCCCCGGATCCCGTTCGCCCTCACGGTGCTGCCCGCCCTCATCACCGGCCTGGTGATGGGCGTCGTCTGCGCGAAGCGCGCCGGCCGGCGGATCACCCCGGCCGGACGGGCCGCGCTCGGGGAGATCCGGGCGCAGCACGTGGGCAACCCGGCCCCGCACGTGCAGACCGCCCTGTTCGGGCTGCGGGGTCTGCAGGATCCGTACCTGCGCTCGCACCTGGTGCCCGCGGCCCGCGAGGCACGGCTCGCCGCGGCCCAGGCCCGCGCGGCCGGTCACCGGCCGCACCGGCCGCACTCCTCGTCAGGAACGTCCGGTTCCTCCGACGAGTTCGCGGTCCCGGTCGTCTGGTGCGCGTCATCCGACGGAGGCAGCGGCGGCGGGGGCGGGTCCGGCTGCGGTTCGGGGCCGGGCTGCGGATCGTCGGGCGGCAGCTGCGGCGGAGGCGGGGGATCCAGTTGCTCGTCGTCCGGTTCCAGTTGCGGTTCCTCAAGTTCCAGCTGCGGGAGCAGCAGCAGTTCCAGTTGTGGGAGCAGCAGCTCCTGAACGTCCGTCATCACAGGTCACGAGGTGCTCACATGTGCGCGGCGCCCCTGACCGTCGGCTCCGACAACGGGTAGGAATCAGGCATGTTCTGGGTCCTGTTCCTCCTCCTGGCGTGGGCCGGCGTGCTGCTGGCCTGCGTCCGGCTGCTGCGCGCCACGACCGAGGCCGCCGGTTCCGTCGAGAGCTTCGTCATCGAACACCGGCTGAGCCTGTACGAGGCCGCGTACCTGGCCGGCGGCCCGGACCGGGTCGCCGTGGTGACGCTGCTGTCCATGGAGCGCGGGCGGCGGCTGCTCCTCGCCCACACCGGCTGGGCCACCGTCGTCGATCCCGTCGGGCGGGACCCGCACGAGCGGGCCCTGCTGGAGGCGTTCGGCCCGCAGGGGCAGTCCCCCGTCCGGGAGCTGCGGACCGCGGCGGCGGGTCACGAGGCCGTACGGGTCCTCGCGGACCGGCTGGGATCGGCGGGGCTCACCGTGCCCGACGCGGTACGGGACGACCTCGCGGAGGGCCTGCGGGCGGTCCGCCGGGCCACCTGGCTGGTGCTCGCCATGGCGGCGGCCTCGCTGGCCGCGGCCCCCTCCGACAAGGGCACCGCGGTGACCGTGCTGTGGTGGTTCTCGCTGCCGCTGCTGCTCACCCTGAGCTGCCAGGCCGTCGCCCGCTTCGAGGGCCACCGCCACTCCCCCTGGGCGTCCCCCTCGGGCCGGCGGCTGCTGTTGGAGTTGCAGCGCGAGGACGGCGTCCCGGACCCCCTCACGGCGGTGGCCGTGCACGGGGTGCGGGCCGTGACCGACCCGGGGCTGCGGGCCGCGCTCGCCTGACGGCCCGTCGCACCGGCGGACCCCCGCCGGCGCGACGGGACTTCGACGCGGTGCGCGCCGGCCGGGGGCCGATCGGGCGGTAACGGCGGCCGGGCCCGGGGCGCCCGGCGGTGCGCCTGTACAGGGCGGCGGACCTGGCATCTCATCGGACCAGCCGATGAGACGAGGGAGCCGCCATGCGGATGCCGACGCCCGCCCGCCACCGCACGACGCCCACCCGCCGCGCCGCCGCCCTGGCGGCGCTCTCGCTCGCCCTGTGCCTGCCCTCCCCGGCGGTCGCCGACGTCCTCGGGAACCGGGTGACCGCCCCTGCCGACGCGCGGACCGCCGCCGAGGACGCCGGGGCCGTCCGCGTCGCCCTGCGGGCCGCCCGGGCGGCCCGCGGCGGAGCCGGCGGCGGGCTCGTCTTCGGGCGCTGCCCCGTGGTCGAGGAACTACCCGGCCCGGTGCGGTGCGCCGCCCTGCGCGTCCCCCTCGACTACGCCCGCCCCGACGGCCCGCAGATCTCCCTCACCGTCAGCCGGGTCCCGGCCACCGGCCGCGGGGGCGTCGCGCGGCAGGGCGCGCTCGTCCACAACCCGGGCGGCCCGGGCGCCTCCGGGATGTACTTCCCGTTGTTCGCCGGGCTCCCGGCCTGGCGCGGCGTCGCCGCCGCCTACGACTTGGTCGGTTACGCCCCGCGCGGGGTCGGCCGGTCCGCCCCGCTGTCCTGTCACGACCCGGCCGACCCGGCTCCGGCCGGCCCGACCCGGGTTCCCGCCGAGCCGTCCGCCGCGTACAAGCGGGAGCGGGTCGCCGCGGCCCGGACGTACGCCCTTGGCTGTGCGCGGCGGGCCGGCGACGCCCTGGCGCAGTACACGACCCTGAACAACGTCCGGGACCTGCACGTGCTCCGGGCCGCGCTCGGCGAGGAGCGGCTGACCTTCATGGGGGCCTCGTACGGCACGTACCTGGGGGCCGTGTACGCGACCCGGTACCCGGGGCACGTGCGGCGCATGGTCTTCGACTCGGCCGTGGACCCGGACCCGCGCCGCATCTGGTACCGCAACAACCTCGACCAGGCCCCGGGCTTCGAGCGGCGCTGGTCCGACTTCCGGACCTGGGCGGCCCGCCACCACGCCACGTACGGGCTCGGCGCCACCGCGGGGGCCGTGCGGGCGAGTTACGAGCGGGTCCGGGCGGTGGTGTCCCGGGAGCCGGCGGGCGGGGTCGTCGGGACGGGCGAACTGCACGCGGCGTTCCTCCAGGTCGCCTACTACGACGACGTCTGGCCCGAGCGGGCGGCGGCCCTGGCGGCCTTCCTACGGGGCGACCCCGGGCCGCTGGTCGAGCAGGCGGGGCCGCGACCGCGGGACGCGGCGCGGGCCGCGAACGCGACGGCGGTCTACACGGCGGTGCTCTGCAACGACGCGCCCTGGCCCGCCGACTGGGAGACCTGGGACCGGGACAACACCGAGTTGGCGCGCCGCGCGCCCTTCGAGACCTGGGCGAACGCGTTCCTGAACCTGCCGTGCGCGTTCTGGCCGGTGGCGCAGCGGCAACGTCCGGTGGCCGTCGGCGCGGGGCCCGCGCGGCTGCCCCGGACGCTGATCGTGGCGGCGGAACGGGACGGGGCGACGCCCCACCGGGGCGCACTGGAACTGCAACGGCGGCTCGGCCCGCGGGCGGCGCTGCTCACCGAGGAGGGGGCGGGCAACCACGGGGTGGCCGGCGGACGCAACGCGTGCGTGGACCGGCGGGTGGAGCGGTACCTGCTGACGGGCGCCACTCCGGGGTGGCGCACCACGTGTGCGCCGCATCCGGAGCCCGCACCGGTGTCGCTGGACGACCGGGCAGCGGGCGCTCCCAGGGCGCTGCTGCCGCCAGTCGTCTGAACTTCCGGGCGGGGTCTCCGGCTGCGTCGATTCGGGGGCAGGGCCTCCCGATCCCCGGAGGAGGTCAAATCCTCCGGTCCTTCCCCCCAGGGGAGGTATCAGGCGAGTCCGGCCACCAGATCGGCGACGGACTTGCGGCGCCCGGTGTAGAAGGGCACCTCTTCACGGACGTGCATGCGGGCCTCGGAGGCGCGCAGGTGACGCATGAGGTCGACGATGCGGTACAGCTCGTCGGCCTCGAAGGCCAGCATCCACTCGTAGTCGCCCAGCGAGAAGGAAGCGACGGTGTTGGCACGGACGTCCGGGTAGCCGCGGGCCATCTTGCCGTGGTCGGCGAGCATGCGGCGACGGTCCTCGTCGGGCAGCAGGTACCAGTCGTAGCTGCGCACGAAGGGGTACACGCTGACGTACTCGCGGGCGACCTCGTCGGCCAGGAAGGCCGGGATGTGCGACTTGTTGAACTCGGCGGGGCGGTGCAGCGCCATGTTCGACCAGACCGGCTCCAGGGCGCGGCCCAGCTTGGTGCGGCGGAACAGGTTGTAGGCGGTCTGCAGCTCGTCCGCGGTCTCGGCGTGCCACCAGATCATGACGTCCGCGTCGGCGCGCAGGCCGGAGACGTCGTAGGCGCCGCGGACGGTGATGTCCTTGGCGGCCAGCTGGTCGAACAGCTCCTGGACCTCGTCGGCGAAGCCGGTACGGTCCTCGGGCAGGACGTCCTTCAGCTTGAAGACGGACCACAGGGTGTAGCGAATGACCTCGTTGAGGTCCTTCGCCTTCTTCCCCGCGTTGGGAATCTTCTCCGGTGCAGTCATGCGTCCATTGTCCCGTGTGCTGATCAGTGGTCTGCGCCAGGGGTGGCCAACGAGGCGATCACCACATCGGCGGCCTTCCCCGCGCTCGCGACGCAGGCCGGGATGCCGACGCCGTCGTAGAGGGCGCCGCACACGGCGAGGCCGGGCAGGGCCGAGACGGCGGCGCGGATCCTGGCCACCCGGGCGAGGTGGCCGACCGGGTACTGGGGCAGGCCGCGGTCCCAGCGGGTGACCGTGGAGGCCACCGGGCGGGCCGTGAGGCCGACGGCTTCGCCGAGGTCGGCCAGCGAGACGTCGACGAGTTCCCCGTCCTCCCGCTTCAGGTCGTGTTCGTCGCCGTGCCGGCCGACGGAGGTGCGCAGCAGGAAGAGGTCCGGATCGGCGCCGCTCCAGGCCCACTTGTTGCTGGAGAAGGTGGAGGCCTTGATCGTGCGGCCGTCGACGGGCGGTACGAGGAACCCGCTCGCGCCGCCGTCGATGATCGACCGCGGCAGCTCGGAGCGGCGGAAGGCCATGGTGACCAGCGCCATGGAGGCGTACTCGGCCTCGCGCAGTTCGGCGCGGGCGGCGGGGGCGAGGACGGCCAGCAGGTCCGCGGTCGGTCCCGCCGGGGTGGCCAGCACCACGGCGTCGGCGTCGATGACC
Source organism: Streptomyces sp. NPDC057939 (assembly GCF_042887545.1). Lineage (NCBI taxonomy): Bacteria > Bacillati > Actinomycetota > Actinomycetes > Kitasatosporales > Streptomycetaceae > Streptomyces > Streptomyces sp. NPDC057939. The sequence goes on along the minus strand of NZ_JBHVPG010000004.1, from coordinate 332,868 downwards.
TCGGAGCCGGTGACGACGCGCCATCCGCCGGCGGTCCGCAGGACCTCGCGGACGGGGGCTCCGGTGCGCAGCTCGGCGCCGGCGGCCCGGCAGGCCTCGGCGACGGCCAGGGGCAGGCGTCCGATGCCGCCGTCGATGCCCGCGAACACGGGTCCGGTGGCCTGCGGCTGCCGGGCGGCGCGGGCCTGGAGGTCCCGTACGGCCTCGCCGAGCATCGGGTGGGAGCGGGCGGCGTCGAAGAGCTGGGGCACGGCGGCGCGCATCGAGATGCGGTAGGCGTTGCCCGCGTACACCCCGCCGAGGAGGGGTTCGACGAGCCGGTCGACGACCTCGTGGCCGAGACGGGCGGCGACGTACTCGCCGACGGCGACGTCCTCGCCGATCTCCAGGGGCGGCAGGTCGCGTTCGGCCTCGATGCGGGCCAGCCCCTCGCCGGAGAGCACGCCGGAGGCGGCGAGCGGCCCCGGTTCGGCGGGGACGCCCATGACGTGGCCGCGCGGCATGGGGCGCAGGGCGCCGCGGGTCCACAGGTGGGCGGTGGCGGTGGCGGGCGGCCGGAGGGCATCGGCGAGGCCGACTGCGCGGGCCAGGTCCACGGCCTCGGGGCGGCGGGCGAGCACGGATTCGGCGCCCAGGTCCACCGGGAGGCCGGCGAGTTCGCCCGCGTGCAGCTTGCCGCCCAGGCGCGGTCCGGCTTCCAGGAGGGTGACGCGGACGCCTTCGGTCAGCAGCCGGTGGGCCGCAGCGAGGCCGGCGATGCCGCCGCCGATGACGACGGCGTGGCCCGGGGATGCCGGGTGGCCCGTACGCGTGTCCGCTTCATCCATGGACACATCGTCTCAGACCGCCCGGTGAGGCCGGACCGTGACCTCATCGCGACCGGTCCGGGACCCTGCGTACGAAACCGGGGGCGGGGCGGCTTACGTCGAACGGGCGACATTCGGCGGATTCCCCGGGGGTACTCACGATGCGCACGCTCCACAGACACCGTACGGCCGCGGCCCTCGCGGCCCTGTCCCTGACCGGCGCCCTCGCGCTCACCGGCTGCGGGGCGGACGGCTCCGGCTCCTCGGCCGACCGGGGCGCGGCGGCGCCGAGGGGCGCCGAGGCGGGCAGGGCCGGGGCGGAGGCGGTCGCGCCGCCGGCCGCGGCGGACGCCAAGGCCCCGAGCGCGCCGAGCGCCGCCGCCACGCCGGGCGCCCCGCAGGCGCCCACCGTGATCCGCCCGCACGTCATCCGCACCGGGACGCTCGGCATCGAGACGGCCGAACCGCAGAAGGCCCTGGCGGCGGCGCGCACGGCGGCGGAGGGCGCGGGCGGCTACGTCGGCAACGAGTCCACCCAGCGCGCCGGGGACGGTCGGATGACCTCGACGCTGACGCTGCGGGTGCCCGGCGAACGCTTCGACTCGGTGATCGGCGCCCTGGAGGGCGGCGGCAAGCTGCTGAACCGCAAGGTCGAGGCGCAGGACGTGACCGAGAAGGTCGCCGACATCGACAGTCGGGTCAAGTCCCAGCAGGCCAGCGTGGCCCGGGTGCGGGAGATGATGGAGCGGGCCACGGCGCTGGGCGACGTGGTCATGCTGGAGGGCGAGTTGAGCCGGCGCCAGTCCGACCTGGAGTCGCTGCTGGCGCAGCAGACCGCGCTGAAGGACCGGACCTCCCTGGCCACCATCACGCTGGCCGTGTCGGAGCCCTCGCCGGCGACGAAGGAGGAGAAGGACGAGAAGACCGGCTTCGGCGACGCGCTGGCCGCCGGGTGGGCGGTGTTCAGCACGGTGGTGCGCTACCTCCTCCTCGCCCTGGCCGCCGTCCTGCCGTTCGCGGTGGCCGCGGCCCTGATCGTCCTCGCGTTCAAGGCCCACCGTCGGCTCCGGCCGGCGAGGACGAAGTCGAAGCCGGCCGCCGGTCCGACGTGGCTCCCGCGTCAGGAGGGCGCCGCCCCGGCGCCCGTGGCACAGGCACCGGGTACGCACTCCGACCCGGCCCCGACCCCGGACTCCGACGGGTCCGGAACCGACCGGGAGGGCTGAGCGCGCGGGGCGCCCGTACCGTGGCCCCGTGGACGACGGCACGGAACGGGGCGGACGATGACGGCGGAACGACTGGTGGTGGTCGGCGGTGACGCGGCGGGGATGTCCGCGGCGTCACAGGCCCGGCGGATGAGGGGCCCGGCGGAACTGGGGATCACCGCCTTCGAGCGCGGGCACTTCACCTCGTACTCGGCGTGCGGCATCCCGTACTGGATCGGCGGTCTGGTGGCCGAGCGGGACGACCTGATCGCCCGGACCCCGCAGGAGCACCGGGAGCGGGACATCGACCTGCGCACCCGCACGGAGGTCGTCGAGCTGGACCTGGCCGGGCACCGGGTCCGGGCCCGCGACCTGGACTCCGGGGCCGAGTCGTGGACCGCGTACGACAAGCTGGTCCTGGCGACGGGGGCCCGCCCGCTGCGCCCCCGGTTGCCCGGCATCGGCGCGCACGGGGTGCACGGGGTGCAGTCCCTGGACGACGGGCAGCGCCTGATGACGTCCCTGGAACGGGCCCGGGGCCGCCGGGCGGTCGTCGTCGGCGCGGGGTACATCGGCGTGGAGATGGCCGAGGCGCTGGTCGGGCGGGGCTTCGAGGTCACCGTCCTGCACCGCGGCGAGCAGCCCATGGCCACGCTCGACCCCGACATGGGCGGCCTGGTGCACAGCGCGATGAACCGGATGGGCATCCGTACGGTCTCCCGCGCCGAGGTGACGGCGGTCCTCACCGACGAGGAGGGCCGGGCCCGCGCCGTGACGACGGCGACCGGCGAGGAGTACCCGGCGGACGTGGTGGTGCTCGGCATGGGCGTGGAACCGCGCACGGCCCTGGCCCGCGCGGCGGGCCTGCCGCTGGGCCCCTCGGGCGGCATCCTGACGGACCTCTCGATGCGGGTGCGGGGCCACGAGGACGTCTGGGCGGGCGGTGACTGCGTGGAGGTCCTGGACCTGGTGGCGGGCCGCACCCGGCACATCCCGCTGGGCACGCACGCCAACAAGCACGGCCAGGTCATCGGCGCGGGCGTGGGCGGCGGATACGCCACCTTCCCCGGGGTGGTGGGGACGGCGGTGAGCAAGGTGTGCGACCTGGAGATCGCCCGCACGGGACTGCGCGAGCGGGACGCGCTGGAGGCAGGCCTGCGCTTCGTGACGGCCACCATCACCTCCACCAACACGGCGGGCTACTACCCGGGCGCGGTGGAGATGACGGTCAAGATGCTGGCCGAGCGCCGCACGGGCCGCCTGCTCGGCGTGCAGATCGTGGGCGGCGCGGGCGCCGCGAAGCGGGTCGACGTCGCGGCCGTCGCCCTCACCGCCGGCATGACGGTGGAGCAGGTCGTCGCCCTGGACCTGGGCTACGCCCCGCCCTTCTCCCCGGTGTGGGACCCCGTCCTGGTGGCGGCCCGCAAGGCCGTCTCGGCGGTCCGGGCGGCCGTGTAGGCCCGCCCCGCCGGGCCCCGTACGCGCGGACGCGCCGCAGGACGGGGTCCTGCGGCGCGTCGCTGCCGCTCCGGTCGGGAGCGGCGGGGGATCAGCGGGCCGTGCGGGTGTGGACGTGTTCCACGAGGCGGGTCAGCGCGTCCGGGTTCGTGGTCGGCAGCACGCCGTGGCCGAGGTTGAAGATGTGGCCCTCCAGGCCGGCGGCGGCCGCGAGGACCTCGTCGGTCTTGGCCTCGACGGCTTCCGTGGTGGAGAAGAGCACGGCGGGGTCCAGGTTGCCCTGGAGCGCCTTGCCGGGGCCGACGCGGCGGACGGCCTCGTCGAGCGGGACCCGGTAGTCGACGCCCATGACGTCGGCGCCGGCCTCGCCCATCAGGCCGAGCAGCTCGCCGGTGCCCACGCCGAAGTGGATGCGCGGGACCCCGTACGAGGCCACGGACTCCAGGACCTTCGCCGACGCCGGCATCACCGAGCGGCGGTAGTCCGCGGGGGCGAGCGCGCCGACCCATGAGTCGAAGAGCTGGACGGCCGAGGCGCCGGCCTCGATCTGCACCTTCAGGAAGGCCGAGGTGATCTCCGCGAGCCGGTCCAGCAGCTCCGCCCACAGCTGCGGGTCCCCGTACATCAGGGCCTTGGTGTGCTCGTGGTTCTTCGACGGTCCGCCCTCGACGAGGTAGCTCGCGAGGGTGAACGGGGCGCCGGCGAAACCGATCAACGGCGTGGAGCCCAGTTCACCCGTGAGCATGCCGATCGCCTCGGTGACGTACGAGACGTCCTCCGGGGTGAGGTCGCGCAGCTGTGCGAGGTCCTCGCGGCGGCGGATCGGCTGCGCGACGACCGGGCCGACGCCCGGCTTGATGTCCAGGTCGACGCCGATGGCCTTCAGCGGGACGACGATGTCGGAGAAGAAGATCGCCGCGTCGACGCCGTGGCGCCGCACGGGCTGCATCGTGATCTCGGTGACCAGGTCGGGGCGCATGCAGGACTCCAGCATGGCCGTGCCCTCGCGCACCTTGCGGTACTCCGGAAGCGAGCGCCCCGCCTGCCGCATGAACCACACCGGAGTGTGCGGAACCGGCTCGCGCCGGCACGCCTTCAGGAAGGCGGAATCGTACGTCTGACTCGGCTGGCCCGTCGGGCGTTCGTTGGCACTCACGACCCAAATCTTCGCACGTATGAAGAAGTGCCCGGCCCGGTGCGGGTGTCCCTGCGCCGCAGGGGCGCTCGTTCCGCCTAGTCTTCCCGGCATGGCTGCGGCTCAGGGACGATTTTCAGATGGCGCTGACGGTGTGGACAGCGCGAAGGAGAGCTCGGTCCCGCTGCCGTTCCGGCGGGCGGTCGACGGCTTGAGGAAGGCGCGGCTGCGCCCGGGTATCGAGATCGACCCGACGAAGCCGCCGCAGAGACTGGCGCCGTACGCCTACGCCCTGGAGGCGGCGGTCGTCGACGGCGAGGACGACCTGGCCGACGGCCGGCTGATCCTGCTCCACGACCCGTCCGGGCACGACGCCTGGCACGGGACCTTCCGGCTGGTGACGCTCGTACGGGCCGAACTGGAGCCGGAGATGGCCGCGGACCCGCTCCTCCCGGAGGTGTGCTGGTCGTGGCTGACCGGGGCGCTGGACGCGCGCGGACTGATGTACGGGGAGCCGAGCGGCACCGTGACCATGGCGAGCTCCCACTACTTCGGCGGGCTCTCGGAGCGGCGGCCGGCGACCCAGATCGAGATCAGGGCCTCCTGGACGCCGCGGGAGGGGGTGGGAGGGGTGCCGGAGACGTCGGCGCACCTGGCCGCCTGGTGCGAGCTGCTGTGCCAGATCGCGGGGCTGCCCCCGGTGGGGCCCACGGACACCGTCACGGGCGTGGTGTCCCTGCCACAGCGCCGCGGTCCGCACCACCCGTAGCCGAGGGGCCCCGCGGGGCCGTCCGGCCGAGGCGCGTGCCGCGAACGACCGGTCGGGATCGTCACGGAATGTCGGAACAGCGCATCCGTTGCGGGCTTCTGATCATCCTCTGATCGATCGTGCGTCCGAATTGCCCGAATTGTTACTCACTAAATCGTGATCATTCCCTAAAGCCGGGCGGGTGACGTGCCGAAGGAGTCAGTGACCATCCGCACGGTTCGCACCGGCTGCCTTCCCCCAGCCGGCCCGTCCCGCCACTCCCCCAGGAGGCCTAGGTGTCCGTTCTTCTCGAGCAGCCCGCAAGCCTGGTCGCCTACCGCCCGAACAAGCCGACGGCCATGGTCGTCGTGGCCGACCCGCGCGTCCGCTCAACCGTGACCCGTCATCTGTGGGCGCTCGGAGTTCGTGACGTGATCGAGGCGTCGTCCATCGCGGAGGCCCGCCCCCGCGTCGGCAGCCCGCGCGACATCTGCGTGGCCGACGTACACCTGCCCGACGGTTCCGGTCTCACCCTGCTCTCCGAGACCCGGGCCGCCGGTTGGCCGAACGGCCTGGCCCTGTCCGCCGCCGACGACATCGGCGCCGTGCGCAACGCCCTCGCGGGCGGCGTGAAGGGCTACGTCGTCACCGGTACGCGCACCAACATCGGGCTCCCCACCAGGCCCGGCGCCGCCCCCATCGGTGCCGCAGCCGCCCGTATGCACCGCCGCCCCCCGGGTGCCCCGAGCCACCCGGGCGGCTACCGCGAGCTCTCCGGCCGCGAGGTCGAGGTCCTGCGCCTCGTCGCGGAGGGCCAGTCCAACAAGGCCATCGGCGTCTCGATGGGCCTGTCCGCCCTGACCGTCAAGTCCCACCTCGCCCGGATCGCCCGCAAGCTGGGCACCGGCGACCGGGCCGGGATGGTCGCCGTCGCCCTGCGGACCGGGATCATCCACTAGGACCCCGGAGATCGTCCGCCCTTTTCCCCCTCGCGCCCGTCGACGGAACGTTCCGGCGACGGGCGCGTCACATCCACGGATACCCTTGACCGGTGACCGACGCCCAAGAGACCGCAGCAGACCTGCGCACCACCACCGGGGGCGGCCCCCCCGACGACACGGTTTCGTCCGATGGGCCGCCGATCCCCTTGCTGGAGCCCCGCGAGGGCATCCCGCCGGTCGTGGCCGACGCCGACGCCCTCGCCCGGGTGGTCGCGGCCTTCGCGGCCGGGACCGGGCCCGTGGCGGTCGACGCCGAACGCGCCTCCGGATACCGCTACGGCCAGCGCGCCTACCTGGTGCAACTGCGCCGCGAGGGGGCCGGCTCCGCGCTGATCGACCCGGTCGGCTGCCCCGACCTCTCCTCCTTGGGCGAGGCCCTGTCCGGCACCGAGTGGATCCTGCACGCGGCCACCCAGGACCTTCCGTGCCTGCGCGAAATAGGCATGACGCCCACCTCCCTGTTCGACACCGAACTCGCGGGCCGGCTGGCCGGCTTCCCCCGGGTCGGGCTCGGAGCGATGGTCGAGGGCGTTCTCGGCTACGTGCTGGAGAAGGGTCACTCCGCCGTCGACTGGTCCACCCGCCCGCTCCCCGAGCCCTGGCTGCGCTACGCCGCCCTGGACGTGGAGCTGCTGGTAGACCTGCGGGACGCGCTGGAGAAGGAGCTGGACCGGCAGGGCAAGCTGGAGTGGGCCCACCAGGAGTTCGACGCCATCGCCTCCGCCCCGCCCGCGCCGCCCCGCAAGGACCCGTGGCGCCGCACCTCCGGCATGCACAAGGTGCGCCGCCGCCGGCAGATGGCGGTCGTCAGGGAGCTGTGGGAGTCCCGCGACAAGATCGCCCAGCGTCGGGACGTGTCGCCCGGCAAGGTGCTCGGTGACGCGGCGATCGTCGAGGCCGCCCTGGCCCTTCCGGCGAACGTGCACGCGCTGTCGGCCCTGCCCGGGTACGGGCAGCGGATGGGTCGGCGCCAGCTCGACCAGTGGATGGCCGCCGTGGACCGGGCGAAGGCCCTGCCCGAGAACGAGCTGCCGCAGCCCGGAGCCAGCCCGGCGGGTCCGCCGCCGCCGCGCTCCTGGGCGGACAAGGACCCGGCCGCCGCGGCCCGGCTGTCGGCCGCCCGTACGGCCGTGTCCGCGCTCGCCGAGGGGCTGAACCTGCCCCAGGAGAACCTGATCACCCCGGACACCGTGCGCCGACTGTGCTGGGAGCCGCCGCAGCGGCTGGACACCGGCACGGTGACCGAGGCCCTCGCGGCCCACGGCGCCCGCCCCTGGCAGATCGAGCAGGTCACCGCGGCCCTCGTCACCGCCCTCGCGGCGACCGACTGAGCCCGCTCCTCCACGAAAGCCCCCGGCCGACGGCCGGGGGCTTTTTGTTACGCGGCCATGACACTCAGCATCTTTTGAACACGCTCAACAATCGCTAACTTCTTGAACATGATCAAAACTCGGAGCACGAGCGGAACCACCTACGCGGCATGGGTCGAGGAGTTCGAGGCCGAGCGGGAGCGCCGCACGGCGCTCGGGGACCCCGATTGGGGGCGCGGGGCGCGGTTGCCCGCCGCGATCGTCCGCAGCGTCCAGAAGTTCCAGGTCGGAGAGGACGGCGACGGCTCCGCGCTGACCGGCAAGGCGGACCGCGCGGGCGAGGCCTCGTACGCGGCGGCGGTGCGGCTGTTCATCGCCGAGGAGCAGAACCACGCGCGGATGTTGGCCCTGCTGCTGACGGCCGGCGGCGCGGGCACCCTGGACGGCCACTGGAGCGACGCCGCGTTCGTGCGCCTGCGTCGACTGATGGGGCTGAAGCTGGAGCTCCTCGTCCTGATGGTCGCCGAGGTGGTGTCGCTGCGTTACTACCGGGCGCTGCGCGACGGCAGTCCCGACCCGCTCGCCTCGGAGGTCGCCCGCCGGCTGCTGGCGGACGAGGAGCGGCACGTCCCCTTCCACTGCCACCGCCTCAACGCGGGCCTGGCCCCGCTCCCCCGGCCGGCGCGACGGGCGGTGACCGCGGGCTGGCGGGTGCTGCTCGCCGGGGCGGCCGTCGTGGTCGCAGTCGACCACGGCCCGGCGCTGCGCGTGCTGGGCGTGGGTCGCCGCGCGTTCGTCGAGGACGTGCTGCGCTCCTCGGCCGTCATGGCCGCGGCCATGGTCGACGGGCCCGTCGCGGAGCCCGTGGCGGGACGCCTGCCGGTGTGACCTTCGCCGCTCCTCGGGGAGGGGGTGTGCACATTGGTTACCCACAAGTAGCATGGGCCGGGTGAGCGGGCGCTCAGGACCACGTCCCGGGCCGCCCCCGCGCAGCAGTGCACACCCGCACCTGGAGGAGAGCCAACGTGCCTCGTACCGTCAGGGACGTCGTCTTCGTCGACGGCGTCCGCACCCCGTTCGGCAAGGCGGGCCCGAAGGGCATCTACCACGAGACCCGCGCCGACGACCTCGTCGTGAAGGCGATCCGGGAGCTGCTGCGCCGCAACCCGGACCTGGACCCCAAGAAGATCGACGAGGTCGCCATCGCCGCGACCACGCAGATCGGCGACCAGGGCCTCACGCTGGGCCGCACGGCCGGCATCCTCGCGGGCCTCCCGCAGTCCGTACCGGGCTACTCCATCGACCGCATGTGCGCCGGCGCGCTGACCGCCGTGACCGCCGTCGCGGGCGGTGTGGCCTTCGGTGCCTACGACGTCGCCCTCGCCGGCGGTGTCGAGCACATGGGCCGTCACCCCATGGGCGAGGGCGTGGACCCGAACCCGCGCTTCGTCTCCGAGAAGCTGGTCGACGAGTCCGCCCTGTTCATGGGCATGACCGCCGAGAACCTGCACGACCGGTACCCGACGATCACCAAGCTCCGCGCCGACGAGTACGCCGTGCGCTCGCAGGAGAAGGCCGCCAAGGCGTACGCCGACGGCAAGATCCAGCAGGACCTGGTCCCGATCTCGGTGCGCAACACCAACGAGGCGGCCGGTGAGACGGGCTGGGGCCTGGTCACCACCGACGAGCCGATGCGCCCGGGCACCACGCTGGAGAACCTGGCCGGCCTGAAGACCCCGTTCCGGGTGCACGGCAACGTGACCGCGGGCAACGCCGCCGGTCTCAACGACGGTGCCACCGCCGCGATCATCGCCTCCGAGGACTTCGCCCGGGAGAACAACCTCCCGGTCAAGATGCGCCTGGTCTCGTACTCCTTCGCGGGTGTCGAGCCGGAGGTCATGGGCTACGGCCCGATCCCGGCGACCGAGAAGGCCCTGGCCCAGGCCGGCCTGACGATCGACGACATCGGCCTGTTCGAGGTCAACGAGGCCTTCGCCGTGCAGGTGCTGGCCTTCCTGGAGCACTACGGCATCGCCGACGACGACGCCCGCGTGAACCAGTACGGCGGCGCCATCGCGTTCGGCCACCCGCTGGCCTCCTCCGGCGTCCGCCTGATGAACCAGCTGGCCCGCCAGTTCGAGGAGCAGCCGCACGTCCGCTACGGCCTGACCACCATGTGCGTCGGCTTCGGCATGGGCGCCACGGTCATCTGGGAGAACCCGAACTTCAACGCCGAGGGAGACTCCAAGTGAGCACCACCGCTGAGCTCCTGAAGGGCGCGGCCGAGCTGTTCCCGGACGAGGTCGTCACGTCCGCGCACGTCCGTCACCTGGACCTGCCGTTCGGCGCCGGGCGCTTCGCGCTCGTCACGCTGGACAACGGCTTCGACCACACCAAGCCGACCACCTTCGGCCCCCAGTCCCTCGCCAACCTGAACGCGGCGATCGACCAGGTCGAGCAGGAGGCCACCGCCGGCACCATCGTCGGCGCGGGCATCACCGGCAAGCCGTTCATCTTCGCGGTCGGCGCCGACCTCAAGGGCGTCGAGCTGCTGAAGAAGCACGACGAGGCGCTCGCCATCGGCAAGGGCGGCCACGACGTCTTCAAGCGTCTGGCGGCCCTCGCGGTCCCGACGTTCGCGTACTACAACGGCGCGGCGATGGGCGGCGGCGTCGAGGTCGGTCTGCACTGCACCTACCGCACCGTCTCGAAGGCCATCCCGGCGTTCTCGCTGCCCGAGGTCTTCCTCGGTCTGGTTCCGGGCTGGGGCGGCTGCGCCCTGCTGCCGAACCTGATCGGCGCCGAGCGCGCGGTCTCGGTCATCATCGAGAACTCGCTGAACCAGAACCGCCAGCTCAAGGGGAAGCAGGTCTTCGAGCTCGGCATCGCCGACGCCCTCTTCGAGGGTGCGGACTTCCTGGAGCAGTCGCTCCTGTGGACCGCGAACGTCCTGAACGGCACCACCGAGGTCGTCCGCGCGGACATCGACCGCGGCGAGGGCTGGGACGCGGCCGTCGCCAAGGGCCGCGCCATCGCGGACTCCAAGGTGCACGGCGCCGCTCCGGCCGCCTACCGCGCGCTGGACATCATCGCCGCGGCCAAGGACGGCGACCTCCAGGCCGGCTTCGACGCCGAGGACACCGCGCTGGCGGACCTCATCATGGGCGGCGAGCTGCGCTCGGGCATCTACGCCTTCAACCTGGTCCAGAAGCGCGCCAAGCGCCCGGCCGGTGCCCCGGACAAGTCCCTGGCCCGTCCGGTCACCAAGGTCGGCGTCGTCGGCGCGGGTCTGATGGCCTCGCAGCTGGCGCTGCTGTTCCTGCGCCGCCTGGAGGTGCCGGTGGTCCTCACCGACATCGACCAGGAGCGCGTGGACAAGGGCGTGGGCTACGTCCGCGCCGAGATCGAGAAGCTGCTCGGCAAGGGCCGCATCAACCAGGACAAGGCGAACCGCCTGAGCGCCCTGGTCAGCGGTGTCCTGGACAAGGCCGAGGGCTTCGCGGACGCGGACTTCATCATCGAGGCCGTGTTCGAGGAGATGTCCGTCAAGCAGAAGGTGTTCGCGGAGGTCGAGGCGGTCGCCCCGGCGCACGCGATCCTCGCCACCAACACCTCCTCGCTGTCGGTCTCCGAGATGGCCTCCAAGCTCCAGCACCCGGAGCGCGTGGTCGGCTTCCACTTCTTCAACCCGGTCGCGATCCTCCCGCTGCTGGAGATCGTCCGCGGTGAGCTGACCGACGACGCCTCGCTGGCCACGGCGTTCGGTGTGGCCCGGAAGCTGAAGAAGACCGCGGTCCTGACGAAGGACGCCCCGGCGTTCGTCGTGAACCGCATCCTGACCCGCTTCATGGGTGAGATCCAGAACGTCATCGACGAGGGCACCCCGGTGGTCACCGCCGAGAAGGCCATCGAGCCGCTCGGCCTGCCGATGTCCCCGCTGGTGCTGCTGGAGCTCGTCGGCCCGGCGATCGGTCTGCACGTCTCCGAGACCCTGAACCGCTCCTTCCCGGAGCGCTTCACCGTCTCCCCGAACCTGGCGGCCGTGGTCAAGGCCGGCAAGCGCGGCTTCTACGTCTACGATTCCGGCAAGCCGGAGCTGGACCCCGAGGTCGCCGCTCTCCTCGTGCAGGGCGACTCCGTCCTGACGGAGGAGCAGGTCCGCGACCGCGTCCTGGACGCGGTGGCGCAGGAGATCGGTCTGATGCTGGAGGAGGGTGTCGTGGCCGAGGCCCAGGACATCGACCTCTGCCTCATCACCGGTGCGGGCTGGCCCTTCCACCTGGGCGGCATCACGCCGTACCTGGACCGTGAGGGCGTCTCGGAGCGGGTGAACGGCAAGAAGTTCCTCGCCCCGGGCGTGGCGAGCGTTCCCGCGTAACACCCCGATCAGCAGGAAGGGCCCGTCCGCACCGAGGTGCGGACGGGCCCTTTCGCGTGCGGCGGCCCGCGCTACTTGCGGCCGGGCCGGCCGTTCTTGACCAGCCGCTGTGCCGCCGGCGAATCGGGGTTGAGGCCCAACGCCTTCCGGGCGGCCTGACGGCGCAGGTCGTCACCGGGCTTGCCGAGTTTCGCGGCGGTCTCCGAGATCCGCAGCCACACCAGCGCGCGCCCGCTGCCGGCCGAGATCTCCACGGCCCGCTTCAGGCGCCGCTTGGCCTGGTCGGTCTCCTTGCGGCGGATGTGGGCCTGGGCCATGCCGATGAGCAGGTCGAGGTTCTCGTGCTCGGCGAGCAGCCGGGCGCCGACCTCCAGGACGCCCCTGTCGTCCTTGGCCTCGACGAGCGAGGCGAAGCCGCTGAGGGTGATGTCGGTGAAGGGGACGTCGTCCGGCTCGTTGCGGTCCCGGCTGCCTCGGAAGGTCCAGCCCTTGCCCTTGCGCCACTTCCAGGTGCGGGGGCCGGGCAGGTCCAGCCGGGTCCGGGTGCGTTCGTTGAAGTGCATGCCCAGCTCGGGGCGGCCCTCCCACTGGTCGACGGCCGCGGCGACGTACTCCTCGGCGACCGGGCGCAGGAAGGCGTACCGCTTGGGCTGCATGCAGTAGCCGACGGCCTGGACGTACGGGGTGACCTCAGCCCGGATGTGTCCGACGTCCAGCACCCGGTCGGCCTGATGGCCGGTGGGCACCTCCAGGTCGGGCAGCAGCGCGTGGGTGAGGGTCGCGGGGATGCGGTTGCTGTTGGCGTACGGGCGCATCCTGCGGATCACCTCCAGGGCGCCGATCTGCGCGACGGGGATCCCGTAGAGCGCGCGGGCGGTGAACAGGCCCGTGGAGAAGCAGCCGATCACCTGGCGGGGGGCGAGGTACTCGAAGACCGTCTCGGCGAGGACGGGCACGTCCAGGACGAGGAAGGCGACCCCGGCCTCCCGGGCGGCGAGGCCGAGGGTGTCGGCGAGGCTGGACGGGGCGCTGGGGTGCGGCTTGAAGACCACCGAGGTGAAGCCGAGCCGGAGCGCGTTGCGGAACATCCGCAGGTGCAGGTCCTCTTCCTCCTCCTCGGTGAGGATGCCGAGGGGGGAGAGGTACTGGCCGAGGAGGACCGCGGTGTCGGGTCCGTTGCGGGCCAGTCCCGGCGGGATCACCCGGTCGAGGATGGCCCGGCACTCGTCGGTGACCTCCGCCATCAGCTTGAGGACGGCCGCGGTGTGCACGGGCTGTGAGGGGATGCCGTACTCGGTGAGGAGCATGGGCAGCAGGGTGGGGACCAGGTCCAGGTAGAGGACCTGGGTGATGCGGCCGTGGATGGCGCGGGGGAGGTCGTTGCGGGTGGGGCCGTAGCTCATGACCCCGTCGGCGTACACGGCCAGCGTGGCGTCCGAGAAGATCTTGCAGAGCGTCTGGGCGGGTTTGACCTGGATCGACTCGACGACGAGTTCCAGGGGGCCGGGGCGGATGCCCATCTTCTCCGCCATGACGGTGCGCCACAGCGGGGCGTCCTCGTCGCGCGGGGCCCACAGCGCCGGGTGGAAGGGGTAGATCAGGTCGTTCCAGTAGACGACGCGGTGGAAGCGCGCGAGGACGGCGGCGGCGCCCGGCATGTGGTGCAGGGGCGTCGCGACCTCGGGGATCTCGACGTTGTTGCACACCAGCAGGACGCGTTCGCGGTCGTCCTGGCCGAGCTGGCCGGCGTCGATGGCGGCGGCCACGGTCATGGCGCCGTAGAGGGTGGAGGCGGCGAATATCCGGGTCATCGGGCGGCGGCGCCCTGGTGCCGGGCCATCAGCGCCCTGAGCTTGTTCACGCGTCCGGAGTCCATTCCCGCCAGCGTTCCCTCGACGACCTCCTGGGGCAGGTCCCACAGGATCAGGGCGCTGCGTTCCCTGAGCAGTTCGCGGGTGGCCTCCTCGTACGACTCGGCGCGGTCCATGTGAATGACGATGAGCGCGCACAGGGTTCGCATCGCCTTGAACGACAGTTCATATCCGCGCGGGTGGCGCGCCAACTCCTCGAAAATCAGGCGGAATGCCGGGAGGAAGTCGAGCTGGCGTTCGTCCGGGGCCTTGGTGAGGGAAGTCGACACGTCTCGGCGGTAGAACACGCCGTGGAGGTCGACGACTCCGAATGAGCCGGTCCGCAGGTGCAGCTTGTAGAACCAGGGCCGGTCCTCCGCGGTCCTCAGGCTCTCGTCGAAGTAGAGCGCGTCGACATCGAGGAGGCGCCGGCGGTCGTAGACGCCCGCCCAGGACTGGGGGTAGTCCATGAAGGTCGAGGCGTCGACGGGGCCTATCCAGTCCGCGGGATTCAGCGGAAGGGCCCGGGGGGCGAGCGGCGCCATGACTATCCTGCGCTTCCTGCCGTACACCCGGACGTGGCCGGTGCGCAGGAAGTCGACTCCCGATTGGCTCATCCAGCCGACCAGTTGGGCGAGATAGCCGGGGGCGTACCAGTCGTCGCCGTCGAGAAAGGTGAAGAACCGTCCGCGGGCGGCCGCGAGGCCGATGTTCCGGGTGGCCGAAATTCCCAGGTTCTGCTGATTGCTGATCAGTACCGCGCCGGGAATGCGCGGCACCATCTCGCGCAGGATCTCCGACGTCCCGTCGGTGGAACCGTCGTCCACGACGATGAACTCGAAATCCTCCCGGGCATTCAGCACCAAGGACTTGAGCGCCGTCCGGCAGTAGTCCCGGACGTCACACATCGCGACGATTACCGAAAGGGTCACCATCGGAGGTGCTCACCTTCTCCCCATTTTCAACACACTTCTCCGGAAGGGTTCCCGCGCGGGCCGTCGGCGCGACCCTCCAGTCTACGTTCGAGTAACAGGTCGCCATCATGACAGAACCACTCGGAAGCCCCGTACGGGCACCTCGGTGTGACGTACAACTCCCCTGGCCGCCGAGGCCTATTCGTGACGTGTAAGGCCGGGATCAGCATGTAAGGTCTAACGGACCGCTCGGCAATCCGCCCTGTGTCCGCGCCCGGCTGCGGCTATCCCGACGGCAGTTGGGCCCGACCGACCGACCAGGAATCACCAGTGCGCATCCACATGCTCGCAGACTCCGACACCCGCTGGAAATGGGGAGCGGGTCTGGCGGTGGGACTGGCACCCGGCAGCGAGGTCCACGCGCACATGCTGCGCGGCCGCAGCACGCCGACGGCACGACAGCTCGCGGAAGTCGGCATCTCGCCCGCCTCGCTCAGCGAGGTCACCATGGCGGGCTTCGCGGCGGCTCCGGAACTCGACGAGGCGGATCTGATCATCCTGGGCACCGTCGGCGGCGCGACGCACGCGGCCCTGCACGCGCTCGCCCGGCGCTTCCGCACCGCCCGGCGCCGGCCGATCCTGATGACCGGTTACGTCGGGGTCGTCTACGAGAAGATGGCCGACGGACTGCTCCTGCGCGCGGGCGCCGACATCGTCCTCGCCAACAGCCCTTTCGACGGGCGCCGTTTCGCGGACGTATTCGAACCCCTCGGAATTCCCACGTCCTGCATCGTCCGGACCGCGCTCCCCTTTCTCGTCCAGCGGCCCTACGACGCGAACCGCACGCACGCCCGGCACCCCTATACGGTCTGCTTCGCCGTCCAGCCCTCGGTGCCCGCCGATCGCAACGGCCGCCTCTACATGCTGCGCCGAGCGATATCCCACGCGCGATTGCGCCCGGGACGCGACGTACTCGTCAAACTCCGCAGCAAGCCCGGCGAGGCGACCACCCATGTGGAAGCACACCACTACCAGGTCCTCGCCGAACAACTCGACGAACCGTTGCCCCCCAATCTGCATTTCGTGTACGGCAACATGTCGGAAACCCTGGACCGCACCGATCTCCTGGTCACCGTCAGTTCAACCGCCGCCCTCGAATCCATGCACCGGGGCATGCCGACCGCCATATTGAGCGATCTCGGCGTGCGCGAGGTGCACGGAAACCACTATTTCGCCGCTTCCGGATGCGTCACCGACTGGACGGCCATAGACGAGGGCGCCGCCCCTCTCGCCCACGAATCCTGGACGATCGACCAGGGAATCCGGGCCGTTGATCCCTACGGGGAACTCCGTACCCGGATCGACGAATTGTGGGGCATCCCGCTGCCGCCCATCACCCCCTACTACACGGCCGAGAGCGCCCCCGAATACGTCGGTACGCTGCTGCGCCGCAGGGGCCTCGACCCGGACGGCTCCCCCGGCGCGGGAACCCTGACGCGCACCGCCGGCCCGATGCGGCGCACCTCCCGGCGCGTGATGAAGGTCGCCTACCGGTTCGGGGTCCAGCGGGTGGCCCCGAAGATCCAGCAGTGGGGCGGCGTATGAGCGGGCCCCGCCCGTGCGCCACGGCCCCTCCGACGCCCGTGCCCGCACTCGGGCCCGCACCGGGCGCGGTACCCGTACCCGTGCCCGTCCAGATCGCCGCACCCCAGGGGGAGAACCCGTGAACGTCACCGCCGTCATACCCGCCCGGGGCGGCTCCAAGGGCATCCCCGGCAAGAACGTGGCCGAGGTCGGCGGCGTACCCCTGGTCGCCCGGGCCGTGTCGGCCTGCCGCGACGCCGCGCACGTGACCCGGGTCGTGGTGTCCACCGACGACGCGGCCATCGCGGCCGCGGCCCGGGAGGCCGGCGCCGACGTCGTCGAACGCCCCGCGGAACTGGGCTCCGACCTCGCCTCCAGCGAGTCCGCCCTGCTGCACGCGCTGGACCGCCTGGAGGAGCGGTACGCGGAGGCGGTCGGCGTACTGGTCTTCGTCCAGTGCACCAGCCCCTTCGTGACGTCCGAGGAGGTCGACGAGACCGTGCTGGCCGTCCTGCGGGACGGCGCCGACTCCGCCTTCACCGCCGTGCCCTTCCACGGGTTCCTGTGGGGCACCGCGGCCGCCGGCCCGGACCCGGCGGACTCCCCCACCGGTCCCGGCCACCGCGCGCACGGCATCAACCACGACAGCGCCGTGCGCCCGCGCCGCCAGGACCGCACCCCCGAGTACCTGGAGTCGGGCGCCGTCTACGCGATGCGGGCCGACGGCTTCCGCCGTCACGGCCACCGCTTCTTCGGCCGGACCCAGCTCGTCCCCACCGCCCCGGAACGGGCCATCGAGATCGACGAACCCGGCGACCTCGCCCGCGCCCGGGCCCTCGCCCCCCTGCTCGACGCGCCGCACGGCGCACCCCGGGTACCGGCCCCGCCGGTACCCCCGCAGCACATCGGAAAGGAACTCTGAACAGTGGTACACAGCAGCCGCATCCGCCGGATCGGGAACAAGGAGGTCGGCGCGGGCCGGCCCACCTACGTGATCGGTGAGATCGGGATCAACCACAACGGCGAGCTCGCCAACGCCCTGGCGCTCGTCGACGCGGCCGCCGACGCGGGCTGTGACGCGGTGAAGTTCCAGAAGCGCACCCCCGAGATATGCACCCCGCGCGACCAGTGGGACATCGAACGGGACACGCCCTGGGGGCGGATGACGTACATCGACTACCGCCACCGCGTCGAGTTCGGCGAGGACGAGTACCGCGCCATCGACGCGCGCTGCGCCGAGCGCGGCATCGACTGGTTCGCCTCCCCGTGGGACACCGAGGCCGTCGCGTTCCTGGAGAAGTTCGACGTCCCCGCCCACAAGGTGGCCTCCGCGTCCCTGACCGACGACGAACTGCTCCTCGCCCTGCGCGCCACGGGCAGGACGATCATCCTGTCCACCGGCATGTCCACGCCCCAGCAGATCCGGCACGCCGTGGAGGTGCTGGGCAGCGAGAACATCGTCCTGCTGCACGCCACCTCGACGTACCCGGCCAAGGCCGAGGAGCTGAACCTGCGGGTCATCCAGAGCCTGGAGGCGGCGTACCCGAACGTCCCGGTCGGCTACTCCGGCCACGAGACGGGCCTGCAGACCACCGTGGCGGCCGTGGCCATGGGCGCCTGCGCCGTCGAGCGGCACATCACCCTCGACCGCGCCATGTGGGGCTCCGACCAGGCCGCCTCCGTCGAGCCGGGCGGCCTCACCCGTCTCGTCCGCGACATCCGCACCATCGAGACCGCCCTCGGCGACGGCGTCAAGCGCGTCTACGACTCCGAACTCGCGCCGATGAGGAAGCTCCGCCGCGTCCAGGGCGCCTTCGCAGTCGAGGGCGTGACGGCCTCGGCATGAGCGGCACCCTCGCCCTGGTGGAGAGCCCGGCTCAACTACTGAACGTCCTGGAGTGGGCCCACGTCCACCCGGGCGAGGCAGCGTCCCTCACCGTCGCCGTCCTGCAGCCGACGGACCCGCGCTCGCGCGAACAGGTCCGCCGGCTGTGCCGGCACGCCTCGCGGGCCGGGGTGGCGTGGCGGTGCTACGAGGTGCGGGCCGGCTACCTGGGGCGGGCCCAGGAGCTGGTCCGTCTGGGCCGGGCGGTCTCGGCCGCCGAACGCCTGGTGATCGGCGACCTGTTCTCCCGGACGATCCAGCTGCTGCTGCCGCGCTCCAAGGCCCGCGAGGTGGTCGTGGTGGACGACGGTACGGCCACCACGGAACTGGTCGGCCTGCTGGCGTCCGGGCAGCAGCTGACCCGCTGGCACCAGGGCGAGGTGAGAGCGTCCACCAAGGCGGGCCCGGTGAGCCGCTGGCTGGCCCGCGAGGGGTTGGCCCGCATCACCTTCTTCACCTGCATGCCGGTGCAGGCGCCGCCGGGCACGGAGGTCCGCGCCAACACGTACGCGTGGTGCCGGGAGACGTTCGGGCCGGTGCGCGTGCGCCCCGGGGCCGACCTGGCGGGCAGCTCCCTCGTGGAGACCGGCGTCATCGACGAGGACCGGTACGTCGAGGCGGTCGGCTGGATCGCCGACAGCCGCCGGGCGGGCCGGTACCTGGCGCACCGCAGGGAGAGCCGGCGGAAGCTGGACCGGATCGCCGCCGCCACCGGCATGGAGATCGTCCATCCCGAACTGCCGCTGGAACTGACCGCGTTGACCGAACCCATCGGCCTGTCGATGCTGACCTTCGCGTCCACCGTCGCCTACACCCTGCCCATCGTGCTCGGCGGGTCGCCGGTGCGGGTGGAGCTGTGCGAGCTCGACGACGCCTGGATCACCCCGAACACCGCCGCGCGGTCGGTGGACTTCCTGCGGAGGATCTCCGCCCAGGCCGTACTCCGCCACGGGCTGGCGAGGATCCCACCGCAGGAGCGCGGTCGACGCCCCTCAGAACCGCTGCCAGCGCCCCAGTGAGAGGGCGGCGCGGTCCTTCTGCCGGTTGACGAGCAGTTCGCCCCGGGCGCCGAGCGAGGCGACGACGACCCGGCCGTGGGCGTCGAGGGCGAGGGCCGGGGACTCCAGTCCCTCCTCCCCGATCTCCGTCCACCAGAGCCCGGCGGCCTCGTGTTCGGTGGGATAGGCGGCCAGGGCCGTACGGCCACCGACGGTCCGCAGGGCCAGCACGGTGCAGTCGTGTCCGTCGACCAGGGCGCGGGTCGCGGCGACGGCCCCGGAGGCGGGGCCGCCACCGAGTGCGTGCGCGCCGGCGCCCTCGCGGTGGGCGAGCACGCCGCTGCCGTCGGCCGCGTGCCAGAAGTGGGTGAACCGTCCCGGGGCCGTTTCCAGGGCGACCGACGATCCGTCCTGGGCCAGGAACGGAAGGTCCTCGCCCCTGTCCACGGAGGAACCCGGGGCGCTGCGGGTCCAGAGGGAGATCCCCTTCTCGCCGGGCGCGGCGAGCACGACCCGACCGTCGGCGGTGGACGCGGCGCTGATCCCCTCGAAGGCCTTGCTGCCGTGCAGGTCCTCCCAGTCGCCCCAGTTGCCCTTCGCGTCCTGGCACTTCATGTGGATCCCCCGGCCCGCGTTGCGCACGAAGACGTGGGCCCCGCCCCGGGCGTCGACGGCGACGGCCGGCGGGCCGCCCCGGTGGGACATCTCCGGCTTCCGGTAGAGGGTGCCGAGGTCCTGCCACGGCGCCGGCGGGCGGCCGGTCTGGTACTGCACCGCGTGGTGGTAGGTGACGGTGACGCCCTCGGCGTCCGGTGACCGGCGGCGGCGCCTGCCCACGAAGTGGGCGTACCCGTCGGGTCCCTGGCCCACCGCGAGGTCGGTCAGGTCCGGTGCGGGGAACAGGTCCGGGCCGCTCCAGTCGGGGCCGCCGGGTGCCCGCTCGGTCCAGCGCAGCAGGCCGCCCTCGGTGCGTGCGTAGGCGGTGAGGCGTCCGTCGCGGCCCGCCAGCAGCCAGCGGCCGGACAGGGGGGCCAGGGCGACGGAGTCCCAGTCGTCCGCGGGGGCCGGCGCGGGTGCGCGGGCGGCCTCCGGGCGGGCGGTGTCGGCAGCGGGTTTGCGCGCCTTGCGCGTCGATCGCGTCGCCATGGCCCGCCAGCAACCTTCCCCTTCGCCATTCGAACAAATTGAGGATACCCCGGGGCCCTTGCGGACCGTTCCTGCGCTTATCTTGTAGCCCGCTACATCCCCCCGCATCCCGTTCGGAAGGCCGGTCACCGGGCATGACTTCAGACAGCACCGCCACGACGACGCTCCAGGAGGGCCCGTCGACCTCCGGACGCGCGCCCCGCCCGCCCCGTTCGCGCGGCAGCCGGATCCGGCGGGTGCTGGCCTGGAGCGCGGCCGTACTGGTCCTCGGCGCGGCCGGCACCGGCTGGTGGGTGTACAGCCACCTGAACGGGAACATCGACAGCGTCGACCTCAACCAGGCGATCGGCGCCGACAACCGGCCGCCGAAGGTCGTGAAGAACGCGCAGAACGTCCTCGTGCTCGGCTCCGACTCGCGGGCCGGCGCCAACGGCGACCTCGACCACGGCGACGTCAGCGGCGCCCGCTCCGACACCGCGATGCTGGTGCACATACCCGAGGGTCGGGCCAGGGCCACCGCGGTGAGCATCCCCCGCGACACCCTGATCTCCCGGCCCGAATGCAAGGACAAGGACGGCAAGGCCGTCTCCGCCGCGAACCGGGTCATGTTCAACTCCGTCTACACGCTGGCCGGTCCGGCGTGCGTGGTCAAGACCGTCGAGCAGATGTCCGGGATCCGCGTGGACCACTTCGTCGAGGTGGACTTCGCCGGCTTCAAGGGCCTCGTGGACGCCCTCGGCGGGGTCACCGTCACCCTGGACCAGCCGATGACCGGCACGAAGGGCGGACTCAAGCTGGACGCGGGCACGCACCGGCTGGACGGCACGGCCTCCCTGAAGTTCGTCCGCACCCGCTACGGCTACGGCGACGGCAGCGACCTCGGACGGATAGGACTCCAGCAGCAGTTCATGCTCGCCATGCTGTCCGAGATCAAGAAGCAGGACGCCCTCGGCAACCCCGCGCGCCTCTACAAGCTCGCGGACGCCGGCACCAAGTCGCTGACCACCGACTCCGACCTGGCCTCGCTCACCGCGCTGTCCGACTTCGCGCAGAGCATGAAGGGCGTGGACCCGGCGACGATGGAGACCATCATGCTGCCCGTGGCCTACGACAAGGTGGACCGCAACCGGGTGGTCGTCGCCGAACCCCAGGCCTCCCAGCTGTGGGACGCGCTGCGCACCGACCAGAAGGTGCCCGCGGCGGCGAAGGACTCGCCCGCGAAGGGCGGCGGCCCGGCCGCCAAGTCCCCGGCGCCCAAGCCGTCGCCCTCCTCGTAGCCGCGTAGCCGCGTACCCGTACCGCCCGGCGGCCGCGGCCCTCGTCTAGCGGTCCGTGCGCGGGCCCACCTCACCGCGGCCGAGGCGGCTGTGGGACCGGCCGTACAGGAAGTAGACGACCACGCCGATCGCCATCCAGATCCCGAACCTGATCCAGGTCTCGGCCGGCAGGTTGAGCATCAGCCAGAACGAGGCCGCGATCGACACGATCGGGATGAACGGCACCCACGGGGTGCGGAACGCCCGGTGCAGGTCGGGGCGGGTCCGGCGCAGGATGATCACGCCGAGGGCGACGATCACGAAGGCGAACAGGGTGCCGATGTTCACGAGTTCCGCGAGCTTCTCCAGGCTGGTGAAGCCGGCGAGGACCGCGATGAGCACACCGAGCAGGATGGTCGCCCGGTAGGGCGTGCGGTACTTGGGGTGGGTGACGGAGAAAACGCGCGGCAGCAGTCCGTCGCGGCTCATCGCGAAGAACACGCGGGTCTGCCCGAGGAGCAGGATCATGCACACGGTGATCAACCCGACGGACGCGCCGAGGCTGATGGCTCCGGCGAAGAAGGGTTGGTTCACCGATTTGAACGCTTCGGCGAGTGGTGCGGTCGGCGACATCTGCGTGTAGTGCTGCATGCCGGTGACCACCAGCGTCACGGCGACGTAGAGGATCGTGCAGATGATCAGCGAGCCGAGGATGCCGCGCGGCATGTCCCGTTGGGGGTTCTTGGTCTCCTCGGCCGCGGTGGCCACGACGTCGAAGCCGATGAAGGCGAAGAAGATCAGCGACGCGGCGGTGAAGATGCCCATGACGCCGAAGTTGGTGGGCGCGTACCCGAAGAGCAGCTGGACCAGCGGCGCGTGGATGCCGCCGCCCGCCTCCTGCGGCTGGGCGGGCGGGATGAACGGGGAGTAGTTGTCGGCCTTGATGAAGAACAGGCCGGCGATGATGACGAGCATCACCACGGTCACCTTGATGGCGACGACGATCGCGGTGAGCCGGGCCGACAGCTTCGTCCCGATGACCAGGACGGCGGTCAGCACGAGGATCAGCAGGAACGCCAACAGGTCGAACGTGCCGCCGGCGTCCGGGCCGGACAGCGCCGCAGGCATCTCCCAGCCGAGGTTGGTCTCCATGAGGTGGCGCACGTACCCGGACCAGCCGACCGCCACCACGGCGGTGCCGAGCGCGAACTCCAGCACCAGGTCCCAGCCGATGATCCAGGCGGGCAGCTCGCCGATGGAGGCGTAGGCGAAGGTGTACGCCGAGCCGGCCACCGGCACGGTCGAGGCGAACTCCGCGTAGCACAGGGCCGCGAGGGCGCAGACGATGCCCGCCGCCACGAAGGCGAGGGCGGTGGCGGGTCCGGCGTTGTTCCGGGCGGCGATGCCCGTGAGGACGAAGATGCCGGTGCCGATGATGACGCCGACGCCGAAGACCGTCAGGTCCCAGGCCGAGAGCGATTTGCGGAGCGCGTGTTCCGGCTCCTCCGTGTCACGGATCGACTGCTCGACCGATTTGGTGCGGAAAGGACTGTTCAGATCCGTACTCACCGACGCACCTCCGAAAGGTGGCGTACGCAGCACGCGGACGCGAACGGGCCGGGAGGCCCACCCTTCAAGGGTGATCTCCCGGCCCGTGACGTGCAACCGCGCGTGATCCGGGCGGGTGGCCCGGCGTCGACTAGTCGACGGTGGCGGCCTGCTCGCTGTCGTAGCGGCCGTCCAGCTTGGCGACGAGCCCCGTGACCTGGCGGGCGATGTCCGGAGCGGTCAGGCCGATTTCGGCCATGATCTCCTTGCGCAGCGCGTGGTCGAGGAAGCGCTGCGGAATGCCGAAGTCGCGCAGCGGGACGTCGACCCCGGCGTCGCGCAGGGCCTGCGAGACGGCGGCGCCGACACCACCGGTGCGACCGTTGTCCTCGACGGTGACGACGACCCGGTGGCCGTCCGCGAGCGGGGCCAGGGCCTCGTCCACCGGCTTGACCCAGCGGGGGTCGACGACGGTCGAGGTGATGCCCTGCTTGTCGAGCAGGTCGGCGATCTCCAGGCACATCGGGGCGAGCGCGCCGACCGAGACGATGAGTACGTCCGGACGGGTGACGTCGGCGGCCGGGGTGCGCAGCACGTCCATGCCGCCGATGCGGCCGACGGCCGGTACGGCCGGGCCGACGACGCCCTTGGAGTACCGCACGACCGTCGGCGCGTCCTTGACCTCGACGGCCTCGCGGAGCTGGGCGCGCAGCTGCTCGGCGTCACGGGGTGCGGCGAGGCGCAGCCCGGGGACCACCTGGAGGATGGACATGTCCCACATGCCGTTGTGGGAGGCGCCGTCGTCGCCGGTGACGCCGGCCCGGTCCAGGACGAAGGTGACCCCGCACTTGTGCAGGGCCACGTCCATCAGGACCTGGTCGAAGGCACGGTTCAGGAAGGTCGCGTAGACGGCGAAGACCGGGTGGACTCCGCCGGTGGCGAGGCCGGCGGCCGAGGTGGCGCCGTGCTGCTCCGCGATGCCGACGTCGTAGATGCGGTTCGGGAAGGCCTCGGCGAACTTGTTGAGGCCGACCGGGTGCAGCATCGCGGCGGTGATGCCGACGACGTCGGGGCGGTCGTGGCCCAGCTTGACCATCTCGTCGGCGAAGACGGAGGTCCAGCTGGCGGCCGCGGTCTTCACCGGCAGGCCGGTGTCCGGGTGGATCACGCCGACCGCGTGGAAGCGGTCCGCCTCGTGTTCCAGGGCCGGGGTGTAGCCGCGGCCCTTCTGGGTGAGGCAGTGCACGATGACCGGGCCGCTGAAGCGCTTGGCGCGCGTCAGGGCGGACTCCAGGGCCTCGATGTCGTGGCCGTCGATGGGCCCGATGTACTTCAGGCCCAGGTCCTCGAACATGCCCTGCGGGGCGATGAAGTCCTTGAGGCCCTTCTTGGCGCCGTGGAGGGTCTCGTAGAGGGGCTTCCCGACGACCGGGGTGCGCTCCAGGAGGTCCTTGCCGCGGGCCAGGAAGCGCTCGTAGCCGTCCGTGGTGCGCAGGGTGGCGAGGTGGTTCGCGAGGCCGCCGATGGTGGGGCCGTACGAGCGCTCGTTGTCGTTGACGACGATGACGAGCGGGCGGTCCTTGGCGGCGGCGATGTTGTTCAGCGCCTCCCAGGCCATGCCGCCGGTCAGCGCGCCGTCGCCGATGACGGCGGCGACGTGGTGGTCCTCGCGGCCGAGGACCTCGTTGGCCTTGGCGAGACCGTCGGCCCAGCCCAGCACCGTGGAGGCGTGGGAGTTCTCGATGATGTCGTGGTCGGACTCGGCGCGCGAGGGGTAGCCGGAGAGGCCGCCCTTGGAGCGCAGGTTGGCGAAGTCCTGGCGGCCGGTGAGCAGCTTGTGCACGTAGGCCTGGTGCCCGGTGTCGAAGAGGACCTTGTCCTTCGGGGACTCGAAGACCCGGTGCAGGGCGATCGTCAGTTCGACCACCCCCAGGTTGGGGCCGAGGTGCCCGCCGGTCTTGGAGACGGCGTCGACGAGGAAGGACCTGATCTCTGCGGCGAGCTGGTCGAGCTCCTCCTGGCTGAGCCGGTCCAGATCGCGCGGTCCCTTGATGCGGGTCAGCAGCACCCGTGCCTCCTTGCAGTTGCTTGCTGGTCTGTCGAGTCTAATGTTCCGCTCGCGGGGGCGGTCATCGGGCGGTACCCGGAAGGTCACGCCTTTGTCATACCTGTACACCCCGTCGCGTAATCACACATCCCAAACGGGCCCATACCCGCACACCTGTACGCACACATGTACGCACAGGTGCCCGGCGCCACACGAAGTGGCACCGGGCACTGTGACGGGTCTTACCGCCTGGGGACGCCCGTGGGCGCGCGGTCAGGCGCGTCCGGCCGTCTTCTGGGTCTTGCGGGTGACCGAGTCGATGACCACCGTGGCGAGCAGGACCGCTCCGGTGATCATGTACTGGATCGGCGTCGCGATCCCCTCCAGGGCCAGACCGTACTGGATGGAGGTGATGACCATGACGCCGAGGAGGGCGTTCCAGGTCCGACCCCGGCCGCCGAAGAGGCTGGTGCCGCCGATGACGGCCGCCGCGATCACGTTCATCAGCAGGTCGCCGGCGCCGGCGCTCTGGTTGGCGGCCGCGATCTTGGAGGCCCAGAAGAGCCCGCCGATGGCGGCGAAGGTGCCCGCGATCGCGAAGACCGTGATGCGGATCCCGTTGACGTTGATGCCCGCGCGGCGGGACGCCTCGACGCTGCCGCCGAGCGCGAAGACGTTCCGGCCGAAGGAGGTGCGGCGCAGCAGGAAGTCCGTACCGGCCAGGGCCAGGACGAAGAGCACCACCGCGAGCGGCAGGCCCTTGTACTGGTTGAACACCACGGCGGGGCCGAAGGTGAAGACGGCGAGCACGCCGGTGCGCAGCAGGATCTCGGTGAGCGGCCGCGACGGTACCCCGGCGGCCTCCCTGCGACGGTTGTCGAAGAAGGTGGCCAGGAAGTACCCGGCCACGGCGACCGTCGCGAGGCCGTAGCCGGCGGCCACGTCCGAGAAGAAGTACGTCGTGAGCTTGCCGACCACGCCGTCGGAGTCGAGGTTGATCGTGCCGTTGCTGCCGAGGATCTGCAGCATCGCGCCGGACCAGAACAGCAGGCCCGACAGGGTGACGGCGAAGGCGGGGGCGCCGATCCGGGCGAAGAAGAAGCCGTGGATCGCGCCGATGAGGGCGCCGCCGACGACGGCCGCGAGGATCGCGAGCCACTCGTTCACCCCGTGGGTGACGGAGAGGACGGCGACGATCGCGCCCGAGACGCCGCTGACGGAGCCGACCGAGAGGTCGATCTCGCCGAGCAGCAGGACGAAGATGATGCCGACGGCCATCATGCCCGTCGCGACCATGGTGATCGCGATGTTGGTGAGGTTCTCCGGGGAGAGGAAGTTCGAGTTCAGGCCCTGGAAGATGCTCCAGATGATGATCAGGCCGAGGACGACCGGGATGGAGCCCAGGTCGCCCGCCTTCATCTTGCGGCCGAACTCGCTCAGGTACCCGGAGAGGCCCTGTTCGCGCACCAGCAGTCGGGGGTCCACCGCGGGGATGGCGTCCGTCGCGGCGGCCGGGTTGACCGGGTCGACGTGCCCTGCCGGCCCCTTGCCCAGGGGATCGGCGGCGGGATTCTGGGTGCTCACTTGCGGGCCTCCCCGGTGCGGGCCGCCCGGCGGGTCACGGCGTTGTCCGTGGCTCCGGTGATGGCGGAGATGATCTCTTCCTGCGAGGTGTCGGCGACGTCGAAGACACCGTTGTTCCGGCCCAGTCGCAGGACCGCCACCTTGTTGGCGACGGCCTTCACATCGGCCATGTTGTGGCTGATGAGGATGACGGCGTGGCCGCGCTCCCGCAGCCGCTCCACGAGGTCGAGGACCTGTGCGGTCTGCTCGACGCCGAGGGCCGCCGTGGGCTCGTCGAGGATGACGAGCTGGGGCTCGCCCAGCATCGAGCGGGCGATGGCCACGGTCTGGCGCTGCCCGCCCGAGAGCGAGGCGATGGGGATCCGGACGCTGGGGATCCGGATGGACAGGGTGGTGAGGAGCTCGCGGGCGCGGCGCTCCATCTCCACCTCGTCGAGGACGCCGAAGCGCTTGAGCTCGCGGCCCAGGAAGAGGTTGCCGACGACGTCGATGTTGTCGCACAGCGCGAGGTCCTGGTAGACCGTGGCGATGCCCAGGTTCTGGGCGTCGTGGGGCTTGTTGATGGAGACCGGGCGGCCCTGCCACTCGATGACGCCGTCATCGATGGGGTGCACGCCGGCGATCGTCTTGACCAGCGTGGACTTGCCGGCGCCGTTGTCGCCGACGAGGGCGACCACCTCACCGGAGTGGATTTCGAGTTCTACGTCGGTCAGGGCCTGGACGGCACCGAACCTCTTCGAAACCCCTCGCAACGCCAGCACGGGCGCAGCGGACACATGAACCATCTCCTTCGCCGCCTGACCGGCGGGGATGTCGTGCAAAAGAGCAGGAGCGGGGCGGATGGGGAACGACACGGGGTCGTGAATGCGGGGAAGTGCAAGAAACGTTTCTGCCCGGCGCCCCGCGGGTGGCGGGAAGTTGGGGCGGGGCGCCGGGCAGGCGCGGGGGGCCGCCCCGGCCGGAGCCGGGGGCGACGGGGCCTACTTGAGGCCGAGGGTGGCGCAGGCGGCCGCGTACTTGTCGGCGCAGATCTCTTCGACCGTGTAGACGCCGTCCTTGACGACGGTGTCCTTGATGTTGTCCTTCGTCAGCGAGACGACCGGGATCAGGACGGACGGAACACCCTTGGAGGTCGGGCTGTCGACCTTCTGGTTGATGATCCCGTCGATCTTCTCGCCCTTGGCGAGGGCGACGGCCATCTCGGCGGCGGCCGCGGCCTCGGGGGCGTACGGCTTGTAGACGCTCATGAACTGCTCGCCCGACACGATCCGCTGCACACCGGCGAGTTCGGCGTCCTGACCGGTGACCGGGGGCAGGGGGGACAGGCCGGCCGCCTTGAGGGCGGTGATGATGCCGCCGGCCATGCCGTCGTTGGCGGAGTAGACGCCGACGACCTTGTCCTTGCCGAGGGCCGAGAGAGCGCCCGCCATGTTGGTGTTGGCGTTCTCCGGCTTCCACTCCTTGGTGTCGTACTCCTTGCCGATGTTCACCTTGCCGTCGAGGACGGAGTGGGCGCCCTTCTTGAACAGCGCGGCGTTCGGGTCGGTGACGGAGCCGTTCATCATGACGATCTGGCCGTCCTTGGCCTTGTCGCCGAGCGCCTCCAGCAGGGCCTTGCCCTGGACCTTGCCGACCTCTTCGTTGTCGAAGGAGGTGTAGGCGTCGATCGGGCCTTCGGCGAGGCGGTCGTAGGCGACGACCGGAATGCCCGCGTCCTTGGCCTTCTTGACCGAGCCGGCGATGGCCTTGGCGTCGACGGCGTCGATGATCAGCGCGTTCACCTTGTTGGTGATCATCGTCTCGACCTGGGAGTTCTGCGTGGTCGCGTCCTGCTTGGCGTTGGCGTAGACGACCTCGGCCTTGCCACCGGTGAGATCCGCGATCTTCTTCTCGATCAGCGGCTTGTCGAACTTCTCGTAGCGAGCGGTCTGGTTCTCCGGCAGGAGCAGACCGATCTTGATCGCGTCACCGGCGGCGGCGGAGTCCTTCGGGGCGTCACCGGCCTCCTTGGCGCTTCCACAGGCGGCCAGCGAAACGGCCATGGCACCGGCGGCGACGGCTACGGCGGCTCTACGCATACGCGTGTTCATTACTTGAACCTCCCTGACGAGGCCGCAACACTGCGGCCGAGGTGGATGTGAGTCAACCCCGGCCGCAAGTTTGCCGTCAAGGAGTGAATCCTTAACGAGATGACAACGGTGCCATCCGTTATCTAACTGAAGACATGACGGCGGGCGCTCGCACTCCAAGCCCATTTTCCGCCAAAAGCGTCGAATCGCCCATCTCGCTGAGGACGAGGGCCAGGGCGCCGAGCACCTCCGCACGGCCCCCCAGCGACCCCGTGAGGACCGACAACTGCCGGGCGGCGCTGGGGATCGCGTACCGTCCGACGGACTCCCGGATGGGCGTCAGGACCAGCTCGCCGGCCTCCGCGAGCGAGCCGCCGAGGACGACCCGACTCGGGTTCAGCAGGTTGCACAGGCTGGCCACGCCGCTGCCGATGTGCCGGCCGACGTCGGTGATGACCCGACGGCAGCCGGGGTCGCCGTCGCGGGCCAGCTCGACCACCCGCTCCATCGTCAGGTCCGGTCCGTGGCTGCTCTCCAGCAGCGGCAGCACGTAGCGGGCCGCCGCGAAGGTCTCCAGGCAACCGCGGTTGCCGCAGCGGCAGACGGGCCCCGACTCGTCGAGGGTGATGTGCCCGATCTCGCCCGCCGTGCCGCCGGGACCCCGGTAGATCTGGCCGTTGATCACCAGCCCGGCGCCGACACCACTGGCCACCTTGATGTAGGCCAGGTCCTTGACCCCCCGGCCGCTCCCCCAGACCAACTCGCCCAGCGCGCCGAGGTTCGCGTCGTTGTCCACGTAGACCGGCACGCCGAGTCGTTGCGAGAGCTCCTGGCGCGGGTTGATCCCGGCCCAGCCCGGCAGGATGGCGGTGGAGCCCAGAGTTCCGGACTCCACGTCGATGGGTCCCGGCACGCCGAGACCCACGCCGATGACCTTGTCCCGGCCCACGCCGACACCCTCGATCAGCCGTCCGACCAGCGCCTCGGCCCGGTCGAAACCGTCCACCCACGACGCGTCCACGTCGAGCGGCTCGGACTCCTCGGCCAGTACCTGGTGCGCGAGGTTGCCGACGGCCACCCGCAGGTGGGTGTGGCCGAAGTCCACGCCGATCACGATGCCCGCGTCACCGCTGAGCGAGACGCTGCGGGCCCGGCGGCCGCCGGCCGAGGTGTCGATGACCTCGACGGTCCCGGCCTCCTTGAGCTCGCGGACGATGTTGGAGACCGTGGCCGCCGACAGTCCGGTGGCGCGGGCGATCTCCGCCTGGGTCAGCGAACCGGCGAGCCGCACGGCCCGCACGACCCGTTCCAGATTCGCGCGATGCAGCGAGGACTGCGATCCGGGAGTCTGCACGACTCATCCACTCCTGCCCATAAGCGACGGCGAACCGTCGCCCCCCTGGCCGGCCGTCGCGGCTGAGCGCTCCGAGACTCCGGCGTCTCTCCAACTTGTGAACCTTAAGTCGAGCCTTTGGGCCTCCACACGTCAAGAGGCTGACGCAGCACGAAAAGGACACTGGTGACCAAAAGGATGATCGGGTACCTCCCGGATCGTGTTACGGTCGCTGAGGCGCCGGTCCTCTGCGGCCTTTCCGGCCGGACCGGGCGCCCGCAATGACGGCGCTACGCGAGGAGGTGTTCGGGATGAGTCCCGATCGAAGTCCTCGCAGTGCCCTGCTCGGCTGACCCTTCCGATCGGCCGGCCCTCCACCGGATGAGCACGACGGCGCCCGCGGCGCCCCCGTGCCCCTTCCATTGAGGCACCGCTCCACTCCTTCCGCACGCCCCGCACTCCCGTGCCGGGGCCGCGTCATCCATGCCCACCGGCGCGCCGGCCCGTTCGCGGCCGCTCCGCGCCGACCCATGATCACTCCACGTGACCGCGCGGCTCCGTGCTGCCCGGACACCGTGGAGGGAGGTATTCGTCATGACCATGCTCACCCCTCGTACCCCCACGAAGCTCGCGCCGCCGGGCCGGACCCGCCGCGAGCGCAAGGCCGCCGAGCTGGAGGCCGGGACCCGCCTCGTCGGCGAGCGCCTCACCGCGCTCGGAGCCCGCACGGGTGTCCAGGTCCTCCAGGACCTGGACACCTCCCGCGCCGGACTCACCCACGCCGAGGCCGCGCTCCGTCTGGAGCGGCACGGCGCCAACGTCGTGGCCCGGGAGCGCGCCCCCCGCTGGCCGGTCCAGCTCGCCAAGGCGTACTGGAACCCCTTCATCGGGGTCCTGCTCTTCCTCGCCGGCGTCATGTTCTGGCAGGACCCGGCCGACCCGGGCGTCGTGATCCTCGCCGTGATGGTGGGGATCAGCGGACTGCTCCGCTTCTGGCAGGAGTTCCGCTCCGGCCGCGCGGCCGACGCCCTGAAGCAGCTCGTCACCACCACCTGCGCGGTGCAGCGCCGGGCCGGCAGCGGCTCCGCGCCGACCACGTTCGAGGTGCCCATGGACCAGGTGGTCCCGGGCGACCTCGTGAAGCTGGCCGCGGGCGACCTGATCCCGGCCGACCTGCGGCTCGTGGCCGCCAAGGACCTGATGGTCTCCCAGGCCGCGCTGTCCGGGGAGTCGCTGCCGGTCGCCAAGGCCGACATCCGGGCGGACGACCCGGGCACGGCCGACGCCACCGACCCCGTCGAGGCCGACAACCTCTGCCTGATGGGAACCTCGGTCACGTCCGGCACCGCGACCGGCGTGGTCGTCGCCACCGGAGCCGACACCTGGTTCGGCTCCATGGCCGGCTCGCTCGTCGGCGAGCGTCCGCAGACCAACTTCGACACCGGGGTGCGCAAGGTCAGCTTCCTGCTGATCCGCTTCATGCTGGTGATGGTCCCGGTCGTCTTCATGATCAACGGCTTGACCAAGGGCGACTGGAACGAAGCCTTCCTCTTCGGCATCGCCGTCGCGGTCGGCCTGACCCCCGAGATGCTGCCGATGGTGGTCTCCGCGAACCTGGCCCGCGGCGCGGTCGCGATGTCCCGGCGCAAGGTGGTCGTCAAGCGGCTCAACGCGATCCAGAACCTGGGCGCGATGGACGTCCTGTGCACGGACAAGACCGGCACCCTCACCGAGGACCGGATCGTCCTGGACCGCTACCTCGACGTCCACGGCGACGAGGACACCGAGGTCCTGGAGTACGGCTACCTCAACGCCCACTTCCAGACGGGTCTGCGGAACCTCATGGACCGGGCCGTCATCGACCGCGTGGACGAGGCCGAGGAGGTTGTCGTCGACGCACGGTTCTCGATGGTCGACGAGATCCCCTTCGACTTCGCCCGGCGGCGGATGACGGTGGTCCTGAACCGCAACGGCCTCGCGGCCGGCCCCGCCCGCGCCGAACACGTCATGATCACCAAGGGTGCCGTCGAGGAGGTCCTCGGCCTGTGCACCCACATGACGGACCGCGGCGAGCGGACCGAACTGACGGCGGAGCTGCGCCGGCACGCGGCCCGCATCGCCGAGGACAACAACCGGCGGGGCCTTCGGGTTCTCGCCGTCGCCACCCGCACCGTCGCCGAACCGCGCGACACCTACACCGTCGCGGACGAGGACGGGCTGACCCTGGTCGGCTTCCTCGCCTTCCTCGACCCGCCGAAGGCCTCCGCCGCCGCGGCCCTCCAGGGCCTCGCCGACAAGGGCATCGCGGTCAAGGTGGTCACCGGGGACAACGAGCTCGTCGCGGCCCGCGTCTGCGCCGAGGTCGGCATCGAGGTGGGACACGTGGTCTCGGGCGCCGAGGTCGACGCCCTCGACGACGCGGCGCTGCGCGCGCTGGCCGCCCGTACGACGGTCTTCGCCAAGGCCAACCCCGTCCAGAAGGCCCGCATCGTGCGCGCCCTCCAGGCCGAGGGCCACACCGTCGGCTTCCTCGGGGACGGGATCAACGACGCGGCCGCCCTGCGGGACGCCGACGTCGGCATCT
Source organism: Streptomyces sp. NPDC057939 (assembly GCF_042887545.1). NCBI lineage: Bacteria > Bacillati > Actinomycetota > Actinomycetes > Kitasatosporales > Streptomycetaceae > Streptomyces > Streptomyces sp. NPDC057939. Next base: position 300,029 of record NZ_JBHVPG010000004.1, on the reverse strand, counting down.
CGGTCGACACCGCGGTGGACATCGCCAAGGAGTCGGCGGACATCATCCTGCTGGAGAAGGACCTGACGGTCCTGGAGCAGGGGGTCGTCCAGGGTCGGACCACGTTCGGCAACACGATCAAGTACATCAAGATGACCGCGTCGTCGAACTTCGGCAACGTCTTCTCGGTGCTGGTGGCGAGCGCGTTCATCCCCTTCCAGCCGATGCTCGCGATCATGCTGCTGGTGCAGAACCTGGTCTACGACATCTCCCAGCTGGCGACCCCCTGGGACCGGATGGACGCGGAGTACCTGCGCAAGCCCCGCAACTGGGACGCCAAGGGCATCTTCCGTTTCATGGTCACCATCGGCCCCATCAGCTCGATCTTCGACATCGCCATGTTCGTGATCATGTGGAACGTGTTCGCGGCGAACAGCGAGGCGCACCAGGCGCTCTTCCAGTCCGGCTGGTTCGTCGAGGGCCTGCTCTCGCAGACCCTGGTCGTCCACATGATCCGTACCCGCAGGATCCCCTTCATCCAGTCCCGCGCCTCGTGGCCGGTGATGGTGATGACGGTCCTCGCCGTACTGACCGGCCTGTGGCTGCCCTTCTCGCCGCTGGCCTCCTCGCTGGGCTTCGTGGCCCTGCCGGCGAGCTACTTCCCCTGGCTGATCAGCGTCCTGCTCGCCTACTGCACGCTCACCCAGTTCGTGAAGACCCGCTACATCCGGCGCTTCGGCACCTGGCTGTAGCGGGGGCGGAGCAAGGGGAAGGAGGTCCGACCCATGACGCTGCTCGGCGAATGGGGGATGGCCGGACACCTCGGCGCCGCGCTCGGCTTCGGCGCGCTGATCGGCCTGGAACGGCAGTGGCGGGCCCGGCTGGCGGGACTGCGTACGAACGCCCTGGTCGCGGGCGGGGCCGCGCTGTTCGTGCTGCTCTCGCAGTACGGGTTCCTCGGGACGGTCTCCGAGGTGAACTACGACGGCTCCCGGGTCGCCGCCCAGGTCGTCTCCGGGATCGGGTTCCTCGGTGCCGGAGTGATCATGCGGGACGGGCTCGGCGTACGGGGCCTGAACACGGCCGCCACCCTGTGGTGCTCGGCGGCCGTGGGCTGCCTGGCGGGGGTCGGCCTCTTCGTCCTGGCGGCCTTCGGCACGGCGGGCGTGGTGGGGACCAACCTCCTGCTGCGCCCGCTGGGCCGGCGCCTGGACCGCGAGCCGCGCGGCGGGGCGGAGGTGGCGTCCGACTACCACTTCGAGGCGGTGTGCACGGAGGCGGAGGAGGCCCGCGTCCGCCACCGGGTGGTGGACGCGCTGGGCCGGCCCGGGTACCAGCTGCGGGAGATCCGCAGCCAGGACGGACCGGCCGACGGCCTGGTCACCGTATCGGCGCTGCTGACCGCCGAGGGGACGCAGGGCCGGACGCTGGAGGAGGCCGTCAGCAGCCTCTCGCTCGACCCGGCGGTCTCGGCGGTCGGTTGGTCGGTCCTGCCCGACCGGGCGTGATCCGCCGCTACTTGAGGGTCGCGGAGGTCAGGCCCGCCTGGATCTGGCGCTGGAAGGACAGGTAGACCACCAGCATCGGGATCATCGCGATGGTCACGCCGGCGAACAGCACCGGCAGGTCCGTCTCGTACCCCATCTGGTACTGGAGTTGGATCAGGCCCTGGGTGAGCATGTAGCGCTCGGGGTCCGATCCGCTCTGGGGCTGCATCAGCACGGAGGGCAGGATGTACTGGTTCCACTGCCCCAGGACATTGAATATCCCCACGCTGATCAGGCCGGGCTTGGCCATCGGCAGCATCACCTGGAAGAAGATCCGGGTGTCGGAGGCCCCGTCGATCACGGCCGCCTCGTGCACCGCCGTCGGCAGGGTGCGGAAGAAGGAGTGCATGAAGAAGACGGTGAACGGCATCGAGTAGGCGACGTAGACCAGGATCAGACCCTGGTAGCTGTTCAGCATGTCGAGGCGCTTGACCATGAAGAACAGCGGAACGAGCGCCAGGAACACCGGGAACATCGCCCCGCTGACGAAGAAGTAGTAGATGATCCGGTTCCCCTTGAAGGGATACCGGGCCAGCACGTACGCCGCCATGGAGCCCAACAGCATGGTGAGCGGCACCGAGAACACCATCACGATGAGGGTGTTGGCGAAGTAGTCGCCGATGCCCTTCTCCCAGGCCCGCCCGAAGGCGTCGAAGTTCCAGTTCGAGGGCCAGGCGAGGGCCGATCCGCCGATCTGCGAGTCCGTCTTGAAGGATCCGAGCGTCAGCCAGATCAGCGGCAGGACGATCAGTATCGCCCAGACGGCCAGGAAGCCGTGCGAGAAGACGTTGAGCACCATGCCGTCGGAGGTGCGGCTCCCGCCCCCCTTGGGACGGCCGCTGCCGCCGGACTTCTCGGCCGCGGCCTCACCGGGGGCCTTGATCACTGTGGTCATCGTGTCTCCCGCTCAGAACTCGATGCGCTCGCGGCGGGTGGCGCGCAGCGTGACAAGGGAAAGGATCAGGGTCAGGATCAGCATGACCACGCCCATGGCGCAGGCGTATCCGCTCTTGCCGAAGTAGAGGAAGTTGCGCATCAGGACCGTGGCCATGACCTCGCTGTGGTGATCGGGCCCGCCGCCGAACTGGCCCGAGGTCATGGTCGACACGAGGACGAACATGTCCATCGCGGCGATGCCCAGATAGACCGCCGAGGTCTGTACGGAGTCCCAGAGCAGCGGCAGCGTGACCTTGACGAAGGTCTGGGCGCGGCCGGCGCCGTCCAGCAGGGCGGCCTCGTAGATGTCCCTCGGGACGGACTGCATGGCCGCCGAGAAGAGGACCAGGTAGAAGCCGACGCCGTGCCACACGACCACGAGCAGCAGGCACCAGAGCACCAGGTCGGGCTCGTTGAGCCATTCGATGGGGTGGGCCGGATCGACGACGCCGATCCGGGTGAGGAAGCCGTTCAGCAGGCCGCCCTCGTCACTGCGGTACACGGCGCCGAACAGCACCGCGAGGATGGCGAGGGAGAGGACCTGCGGGAAGAAGTAGACGATCTTGTAGAAGGCGGATCCGCGCACGCCCCGGACGCCACCGGCCCCGCTGCGCCCTCCCGCGTTCACCATGAAGGCGAAGAAGAGGGCGAGCAGGATGGTGACCGCGGGGACGAACACCAGGAGCAGCAGGTTGTGCCACAGGGCCCCGAGGAAGACCTCGTCCTTCATCAGCGCCGAGTAGTTGTCCAGCCCGACGATCTCGAACGTCGGTGACTGGCCCGACCAGTTGGTGAAGGAATAGCCGAACGTCTGGATGTACGGCCAGATGACGAAGGTCAGGTACAGCGCGAGGGGCAGGACGAGGAATCCGGCGATGAAGCCGCCCCGTCCCCTGCTCGTGGCTACTTGGCTCATGGTGTCCGTCCCTGATGGTTCCGGGTGCCCGGTGGACGCGGGGTCAGCTGCGCTTGTTGTTCTTGGCGTTCGGGTCCTTGGCCGCCTTGTCGACCGCGGCCTGGGCCCGCTTGATCCATTCCTTGGGCTGGATGCGCTGGGCCATCAGCTCGTTGGACGCGTTCTCGATCTCGGTGCCCATCTCGCTGTACCACTCGGTGTACAGGTAGTTGAAGGTGTTGTCCCCCGCGCCCTTGAGGGCCTCGACCGCGGACTGGGTGCCGGGCCGGAGCTTGACGCCCGGATCGACGCCGTCCTTGACGACGGTGAGCGAGTTGGCCTGCTGGGCGAAGATCGTCGACCATTCGCGGGACAGCATCGAACGCAGGAACTCCAGGCCCCCGGCCTTGTTGGCGGCCTTCTCCGGGACGATGAAGGGCTCGCCGGCGCCGGCCCGGATGGCCTCGAAGGGGAGCTTGCTGTCGGCCAGTACGGGCATCGGCAGGAACTTCATGTCGAAGTCCTCCGGGGTCTGCTTCAGCTGCTCGTTCTCCAGCCAGGAACCGGAGGGGATGAAGGCGGCCTTGTACTGGTTCCAGGCGGTCTGGGACTCCGTGTGGGTGAGGCCGTTGGTGCCCGGCAGCAGGAGGCCCTTCTCGACGACCTCGTAGACCGCCTCGACCGCGGCCAGTGCCGCCGGGTTGCCCTCGAAGGCGTTCGGCTCCAGGTTGTCGATGGCCTTCATGGCCTCCAGACCGCCCTTCTTGGCGATCAGGTCCATGATGACGACGTTGATGTAGTACGGGTACTTGCCCTGGTGGGCGAGGCCGCCGATGCCGGCCTCCTTGGCCTTGGTGCACACGGCGAGGAACTCGTCCCAGGTCTTCGGCGCCGTCCAGCCCTTCTCCTTGAAGAGCTTGCCGGAGTACCAGAGGCCGAAGACGGTGTAGACGTAGTTCAGGGCCACGAACTTGCCGCCCTGGGTGCCCTGTTCGATCGTGCCCTTGATGAGGGTGTCGCGCACCTTCTTGGCGGGGTCGTCGAGCGAGGGGGCGTCGAGCACCTGCGTGAGGTCGGCGAGCTGGCCGCCCTTGAAGAGCACGTCCAGCTTGATCTGCTGGGCGCCGGCGTCGTCGACGACGTCCGGCGGGTTGCCGCCGTTGAAGCGCGGCTGGAGCTTGGCCGTGATCTCCTGGGTGCCGAGGTGGGAGCTGGTGGTGCCCCACTTCTTGTCGAAGGCGGCTTCCCAGGCCTTGGCGTAGTCGTCACCGAATCCGCCCTTGAATACGACCACCTCCAGCTTGCCGCCCTTGGCGACGCCGAACGGGTTCTCGGGGGAGGTGGCGGCCTTGGACTCGTTGCCCTTCGGGGCCGCCTCGCCGCCGGAGGCGCACGCGGACAGGAAGCTCATCGTCGGGACGGCGATCAGGCCGAGTGCCGCGGAGCGCTTGATCAGGTCCCGGCGGCCGAGGCCCTCACCGGTGCTGTTCTCGCCGTGGGCGGAGGTGGATCCCATGCTCAAGTCCTCGCCTTCGTCAGGAGTGTGAAGGAGGCGGGAAGACACGGCAGTTCCCGTGCATGCGGCATCACCGCAGGTCCCCGCCGTCCCCCGGTCCGGAGCCGCTCATTTCGCGGTGGTCCGGACGGGCACAGGTATAGTCCACTTCCGCTCGGCTGAGCAAGATCGTGCACAAGGATCGTCCCCGGCTTTTCCGAGTTGAGACCTCACCGTCACCTGGCCTGCTCCCCCAGGAGCGCCCCGAGCAAACGGAAGGGCCGTATCCCCTTGTACGGGGATACGGCCCTATGGTGCCGATCGCGGGCGGATCGCTCCGCCCGGCGCGCCCTTAGCCTCGGATGAGGTTGCGGAGCACGTACTGCATGATGCCGCCGTTGCGGTAGTAGTCCGCCTCACCCGGCGTGTCGATGCGCACGACCGCGTCGAACTCCACTCCGGTGTCGGTGGTCACCTTGACGGTGCGCGGGGTGGTGCCGTTGTTCAGCTCCTCCACACCGGTGAAGGAGAAGGTCTCCTCGCCGGTGAGGCCCAGGGTGGCCGCGGTGACGCCCTCGGGGAACTGCAGGGGCAGGACGCCCATGCCGATCAGGTTGGAGCGGTGGATGCGCTCGTAGGACTCGGCGATGACGGCCTTGACGCCGAGCAGCGCGGTGCCCTTGGCGGCCCAGTCGCGGGACGAGCCCGAGCCGTACTCCTTGCCCGCCAGGATGACCAGCGGGATGCCGGCGGCCTGGTAGTTCTGGGAGGCGTCGTAGATGAAGGAGACCGGCGCGCCCTCGACGGTGAAGTCGCGGGTGAAGCCGCCCTCGGTGCCCGCGGCGATCTGGTTGCGCAGGCGGATGTTGGCGAAGGTACCGCGGATCATGACCTCGTGGTTGCCGCGGCGGGAACCGTACGAGTTGAAGTCGCGGCGCTCGACGCCGTGCTCCGTGAGGTACTTGCCGGCCGGGGTGTCGGCCTTGATCGCACCGGCCGGGGAGATGTGGTCGGTGGTGACCGAGTCGCCCAGCTTCGCCAGCACGCGCGCGCCGGCGATGTCGGAGACCGGGGTGGTCTCCATCGTCATGCCCTCGAAGTACGGGGGCTTGCGCACGTAGGTGGACTGCGGGTCCCACTCGAAGGTGTTGCCGGTCGGGATCTCCAGCGCCTGCCACTGGGCGTCGCCCGCGAAGACGTCCTGGTAGGACTTGTTGAACATGTCCTCGCCGATGGCGTTCGCCACGACGTCGTTGACCTCGGCCTCCGACGGCCAGATGTCGGTCAGGAAGACCGGCTTGCCTTCGAGGTCCGTGCCCAGCGCGTCCTTGGTGATGTCCACCTTCATGGAGCCCGCGATGGCGTACGCGACGACCAGCGGCGGGGAGGCCAGGTAGTTCATCTTGACGTCGGGGTTGATGCGGCCCTCGAAGTTGCGGTTGCCCGAGAGGACCGAGGTGACCGCGAGGTCGGCCTCGTTGATCGCCTTCGAGATCTCCTCGTCCAGCGGACCGGAGTTGCCGATGCAGGTGGTGCAGCCGTACCCGACGAGGTTGAAGCCCATCTTGTCGAGGTACGGGGTCAGACCGGCCTTGTCGAAGTAGTCGGTGACGACCTTCGAACCCGGGGCGAGGGTGGTCTTGACCCAGGGCTTGCGGGTCAGGCCCTTCTCGGACGCCTTCTTGGCCACGAGCGCCGCGGCGACCATGACGTAGGGGTTCGAGGTGTTGGTGCAGGAGGTGATCGCGGCGACGGTGACGGCGCCGTGGTCGATCTCGAAGGAGGTGCCGTCGGCCAGGGTCACCAGGGTGGGCTTGGTGGGCACACCGTTGGAGGACGCCGGGGCGTCGGACGCCGGGAACGACTCCTTGCCGGCCTCCTCGTCGTCGCTGACGTAGTTGCGTACGTCCACGGCGAACTGCTCGGCGGCGTTCGCGAGGACGATGCGGTCCTGCGGGCGCTTCGGGCCGGCGATGGAGGGGACGACCGTGGAGAGGTCGAGCTCCAGCTTCTCGGAGAAGTCCGGCTCGGCGGCCGGGTCCAGCCACAGACCCTGCTCCTTGGCGTACGCCTCGACCAGGGCGACCTGCTGGGCGTCGCGGCCCGTCAGGCGCAGGTACTTCAGCGTCTCGTCGTCGATCGGGAACGTCGCGGCGGTGGAGCCGAACTCCGGCGACATGTTGCCGATGGTGGCGCGGTTCGCGAGGGAGGTGGCGGCGACGCCCTCACCGTAGAACTCGACGAACTTGCCGACGACGCCGTGCTTGCGGAGCATCTCGGTGATGGTCAGCACGAGGTCGGTGGCGGTGGTGCCGGCCGGCAGCTCGCCGGTCAGCTTGAAGCCGACGACGCGCGGGATCAGCATGGAGACCGGCTGGCCGAGCATCGCGGCCTCGGCCTCGATGCCGCCGACGCCCCAGCCCAGCACGCCCAGGCCGTTGACCATGGTGGTGTGCGAGTCGGTGCCGACGAGGGTGTCGGGGTAGGCCTGGCCGTTGCGGACCATGACCGTGCGGGCCAGGTGCTCGATGTTGACCTGGTGCACGATGCCGGTGCCCGGGGGGACGACCTTGAACTCGTCGAAGGCGGTCTGGCCCCAGCGCAGGAACTGGTAGCGCTCCTTGTTGCGGCCGTACTCCAGCTCCACGTTCTGGGCGAACGCCTCGCGGGTGCCGAACTTGTCGGCGATGACCGAGTGGTCGATGACCAGCTCGGCCGGGGCCAGCGGGTTGATCTTGGAGGCGTCGCCGCCGAGGGCCTTCACGGCCTCGCGCATGGTGGCGAGGTCGACGACGCAGGGGACGCCGGTGAAGTCCTGCATGATCACGCGAGCCGGCGTGAACTGGATCTCCTCGCTGGGCTGGGCCTGCGAGTCCCAGTTGCCGAGCGACCGGATGTGGTCGGCGGTGATGTTCGCGCCGTCCTCGGTGCGGAGCAGGTTCTCCAGCAGGACCTTCAGGCTGTAGGGAAGGCGGGCGGAGCCCTCGACCTTGTCCAGCTTGAAGATCTCGTACGACTCGTCGCCCACCTGCAGCGTGCTGCGGGCGTCGAAGCTGTTCGCCGACACGACAGTCTCCTTCATGCATGATTTCGCGCGTATTACCGCAATCCTGCCGTGTGGCGCTCTGGCCAATCCGCTAAGGTGAGGCTAAGTTAGGTAACCCTTACCGGCGGGACGGCTGCGGTACGCCTTGGGCAGTTATCTCGATGTCGAGATAACTCTAGTACATGTCCGGGGGAAGGGACGAGGCACGCACCCTCAGTCCTGCCGTCACCGTGCGCTGACCCGGGGATTCCGCCTGCCCTGATTCGATCAGTGTGACCAGCGCGGACACCGCCGTCACGGCAATCCGCTCGGGGCACAGCGTGACGGTCGTCACGGCGGGTTCGGACGCCGCGTACGCGGGATCCTCGCTGGCGCAGACCAGCAGCAGGTCCCCGGGCGTACGGATCCCGTGACGCGCGGCGGCGGCCAGCACCTGGCGACCGCCCGGGTCGTACACGCTGTACACGGCGTCGGGGCGGTCCGGCGCGGCGAACGCGGCGTCGAAGGCGTGCCCCGCCGCGTCCTCGGGGTCGAACACGACGATCCGCGCGCTCCGGCCGCGCTCCGCGCACCACTGTTCGTAGGCCGAGGTGACGGCCCCGGTGTAGAACTCCCTGCCGTAACCGGAGTGCAGGGCGATCCGGCGGGCCCCGGACCCGGCGAGGTGGTCGAGCACCTCGCGGGTCGTGGCGGCGTGGTCGTTGTCCACCCATATGTCACCGGGGCGCGGGTCGGTGGGGCGGCCGTCGAAGACCACCGGGAGTCCGCGCGCCCGCAGGGCCCGCAGCACCCGGTCGCCGTCCGGGCTGTCGAGCAGCAGCATCCCGTCGACGGCGAGGGTGTGCCACAGGGGCTCGGCGCCCCGGTCGGCCGGGAGGGTGGTCAGCGCGTAGCCGCGGGCGTGGGCCGCGGAGGTGGCCGCGGTGAGCAGGCGGGAGAAGTAGGCGACCCCCGCGAAGTCCCACGCCGAGCCGGCGTAGGTCGTGACGGCGACGCCCAGGGTCCGGGTACGGGGGCCGCGGTGGACTCCGTACCCGAGGGCGGCGGCGGTCTCGCGAACCCGGCGGCGGGTGCCCTCGCCGAGCCGGCCGGTGCCGTTGAGGGCGTGCGAGACGGTCGCGGTGGAGACCTCGGCGGCGCGCGCGATGTCGGCGATGGTCGGTCCCGGTCCAGGCACGCGGCCATCGTACGGATGGATCGGGGGTGGGGGTGGGGTCGGTGGCGGTGGGGGGCGGCGGTGGCGGTGCGGCTGCGGCTGCGGCTGCGGCTGCGGCTGCGGCTGCGGAATCCGTGGGGCGGGACGGGTACTGGTTACGGGCTTAATCAAGGAGCGTCCTGTCCTCGCCACATCCACCGATCCCTTCTTGTTCCGTTCGGAGCGGCCATGACGACATCTCTGTCCCTGCCCCGCCACACCTCCTCCTCCGCCCCCCACTCCCCCGCCGCGCCCGCGTCCGTGTCGCCGCCCGCGCCCGCCCCGTCCGCCGCCCTGTCGCGGCGGGGGCTCCTCGCGGCGGCCGGCGCCGCGGGGGCGGCGGGACAGCACGCCGCCGCCGCCACGCCCGCCGCGGCGGCTACCGCGGGCTCCTCGGGGCGCGCCTCGGCGGCGCTGGTCATCCACAACGCCCGGGTGTTCACCGGGGTGGAACAGGGCGGTCCGGCCCGGTCGGTGGCGGTCGGGCGGGACGGCCGGATCCTGGCCGTGGGTCCGGACGCGGCGCTGCGCCGGTACGTCGGCCGTGACACCGAGACGGTGGACGCCCGCGGGAACACCGTCATGAGCGGCATCCACGACGGCCACGTGCACCCGCTGGGCGCCGGGGACCGGTCGCTGCGGCCCTCCCTGGAGGGCGCCGAGACCACCGCGGTCGAACTGCGCACGATCCTCACCGGCTTCCTCGCGGACACCGGCGGCGCGGCCGCGGAGCCGGACCGTTGGCTGGTGGTGGAGGACTGGAATCCGGTCGGGCTGCTGCCGACCGGAACCGCTCCGCACCACTCCCTGCTGGACGCGCTGGCGACCCGACGGCCCGTGATCCTGGTCGGCGGGGACGGGCACAACCTGTGGGCGAACCGGCGGGCCCTGGAGATCGCCGGCGTCACCGCCGCGACCCCCGATCCGGTGGGCGGCCGCATCGTGCGGGGACCGGACGGACTGCCGACGGGCGTGTTCAAGGACGACGCCCAGGACCTGGTGAAGCGGCACGTGCCGCAGCCCTCGCGGGCGGAACTCGTCGCGGCGTGCGCCGCGGTGCTGGAGCTGGCGGCGGCCTCCGGGGTCACCACGATGATGGACGCCCTGGTGGGCCGGCACGAGCTGGACCTCTACCGCGAGTTGGCGGGGGCCGGTCGGCTGCCGCAGCGGATCGTCCCCGCGATCCGGCTCGACGCCGCGCAGGCGAAGGACCCGTCGGCGGCGCTCGCGTACGCGCGGGGCCTGCGGCGGGAGTACGAGGGGGTGCCGGGCCTGCGGTTCGGGATGGTGAAGGTGTTCCTGGACGGGGTGATCGAGCACCCGGCGCAGACGGCCGCGCTGCTGGAGCCGTACCTGGACGGGGCGGGGAAACCGACGGGGAACCGGGGCGAGCTCTACACCTCGGCGGCGGACTACGGCCGGCTGACCGCGGCCTTCAACTCCGCGGGATGGCAGATGCACGCCCACGGGCTGGGCGACCGGGCGGTCCGTACCGCTCTGGACGGATACGCGTACGCGCGCCGGGCGACCGGGCTGCGGGATCCGCGCAACGCGGTGGCGCACCTCCAGCTCGTGGACCCGGCCGACCTGCGGCGCTTCGCGCAACTCGGCGTGGCGGCCTGCATGCAGCTCCAATGGGCGGCGCGGGACACCTGGACGATGGAGGCGCTGCTGCCGTACATCGGCCCGCGACGCCACCGGTGGTTGTACCCGGCGCTCAGCCTGGAGCGGGCCGGGGCGCGCCTCGCGGGCGGCTCCGACTGGCCCGTGGACGCCCTCCAGGTGTGGAACCAGCTGCGTACGGCGATCGACCGGCAGGGCGCCCACGGCTCGGGACCCCTCCACCGGGAGCTGGAGGGGCTGGGGCGGAGCAGCGTGCTGCGGATGCACACCTCCGGGACGGCGTGGCAACTGCGCCAGGAGGGGCTGACGGGGACGGTGGAGCAGGGCAGGGCGGCGGACCTCGTCATCCTGGACCGCGACGTGACGCGCTGCCCGGTGGCGGACATCAGCGGCACGGAGGTACGACTCACCCTGGTCGGCGGCCGGGTGGTGCACGACGCGGATTCGACGGCGGGCAAGGCCGCTTCGGCCCGGATGGCGTCCCGGCCGGTGTCGGGCCCGTTGTCGGGTCCGCGCCCCGTCTCCGCGACGGCGGTGCACGGCGGCCGTCACCGCGCCTGCGGCTGCGCGACGAGCTGAACCGCCGGGCGGGCGGGTCGGGGGCGCCTGCGGGCGCGCGGCGCCCCCTTCCACTTCAACACGATCTGCGCAATACCGCCCCACATGCGGCATATCGCACCGTCCGCCATCCGGAGCCGGGCGAACGCCCGTCCCAACTCCACGACGGACCCGGGAAACGGCCGCCCGACGATCCCCCGCAACCCCACCCGCACCCCCGCCCACCCCACCGAAAACATCCGCCACATGGCGAGCCGGGGCGCGGATCTGACGGTCGGTAACACTCGTCTGCCACACCCAGCGCGAGCGACATCTCATATCTGAGATACCGTGCACCCATGGCAGACGACTACCTCGTACGCATCGGCAAGCTCATCCGTGACGCCCGGCAGCACCGCGGCTGGACGCAGAGTCAACTCGCGGACGCCCTGGGCACCAGCCAGAGCGCCGTGAACCGGATCGAGCGCGGCAACCAGAACATCAGCCTTGAGATGATCGCCCGAATCGGCGAGGCTCTCGACAGCGAGATCGTCTCTCTGGGCTACGCCGGTCCGATGCACCTGCGCGTCGTCGGCGGCCGGCGCCTGTCCGGCGCCATCGACGTCAAGACGAGCAAGAACGCGTGCGTGGCCCTGCTGTGCGCCTCGCTCCTCAACAAGGGCCGCACGGTGCTCCGGCGCGTGGCCCGCATCGAGGAGGTGTACCGCCTCCTGGAGGTCCTGAACTCCATCGGCGTGCGCACCCGCTGGATCAACGACGGCGTCGACCTGGAACTCATCCCGCCGGCGCGCCTCGACATGGACGCCATGGACGCCGACGCCGCCCGCCGGACCCGCAGCATCATCATGTTCCTGGGCCCGCTGCTGCACCGCATGGACCACTTCCGCCTGCCCTACGCCGGCGGCTGCGACCTCGGCACCCGCACCATCGAGCCGCACATGATCGCCCTGCGCCGCTTCGGCCTGGACATCACCGCGACCGAGGGCATCTACCACGCACAGGTGGAGGCCGGCGTCTCCCCCGACCGACCGATCGTGCTGACCGAGCGCGGGGACACGGTCACCGAGAACGCGCTGCTGGCCGCGGCCCGCCACGACGGCGTCACCGTCATCCGCAACGCCTCCTCCAACTACATGGTCCAGGACCTGTGCTTCTTCCTGGAGGCTCTGGGCGTCGAGGTCGAGGGCATCGGCACCACCACCCTCACCGTCCACGGCGTCCCGAACATCGACGTCGACGTGGACTACTCCCCCTCCGAGGACCCGGTCGAGGCGATGAGCCTGCTGGCCGCCGCGGTGGTCACCGAGTCCGAGCTGACGATCCGCCGGGTCCCGATCGAGTTCATGGAGATCGAGCTCGCGGTTCTGGAGGAGATGGGCCTCGACCACGACCGTTCGGCCGAGTACGTCGCCGACAACGGCCGCACCCGCTTGGTCGACCTCACGGTCCGCCCGTCGAAGCTCGAAGCCCCCATCGACAAGATCCACCCGATGCCCTTCCCCGGGTTGAACATCGACAACGTCCCGTTCTTCGCCGCCATCGCCGCCGTCGCCCAGGGCCAGACCCTGATCCACGACTGGGTGTACGACAACCGGGCCATCTACCTGACCGACCTCAACCGCCTCGGCGGCCGCCTCCAGCTCCTGGACCCCCACCGCGTCCTGGTCGAGGGCCCGACCCGCTGGCGCGCCGCGGAGATGATGTGCCCGCCGGCCCTGCGCCCGGCGGTGGTCGTCCTGCTCGCCATGATGGCCGCCGAGGGCACCTCGGTCCTGCGCAACGTCTACGTCATCAACCGCGGCTACGAGGAACTCGCCGAACGCCTCAACTCGGTGGGCGCCCAGATCGAGATCTTCCGCGACATCTGACCCGGCCACGGCCGGCGCGCAGGTTTCGGCGCACTCGTGCAAAATGGCAGCGCCCCCTCCCCGACGCAAACGGGGAGGGGGCGCCGCGCTGTGCGGGGTCAGACGTTCCGGCGCTGGTACGGCAGGCCGCGGATCTGGCGGCCGACCTCGGAAGCGGGGTTGTTCAGGGCCTCGTAGACCTTGTGGCCCGAGTCGCGGGCGCCGCCGGCCCAGCCGACCGTGCCCTTGTCGTCGACCTTGGCGGCGACGCCGCCCCAGTAGTCGGCCTCCCGCTCCCGGCGGACGTCCTCCAGCAGCCCGCGTACGGTCTGCCCGGCGGGGAGCGTCTCCTTGGACCAGGACATCTGACGGTGCACCGTGGCTCCGAGGCCGGCGAGGACGGCGGGCGCCGTGATCGCGGTCTTGGCGTGGAAGAGCTCGGCGTGGTCCCGGATGATGGCGCTCAACGCCTCGCCGGTTTCCCGCTTGACGGCGTTCGGCTCGGCGTCCTTGATGTCGTCCGGGTCGACGTCGCCGGAGGCGGCGTGGATGCCGGGCTTGCCGAGGGTGGTGGTCACGACGAGCCTGCGCAGGGGGCACGAGGGCGGACCGCGCGCGGCCGGCCGTCGGGGCCGACAGACTGGGGGCCGAGAACACGATCGAAGGGGATCCCATGGCCAACGGGTGGTTGCCGCCTGCGGAGTACGTCCGGACCATTGCTCGGGCCACCAGCTACGCCTGTCTGTACTTCACCGATGCCATCGGGCGGCCGGTGCAGTTGCGGGCGGTGCACGCGTACGAGGAGTGGCAGTGGCCCGGCGGGAACATGGATCCCGGGGAGACGCCGTGGCAGTGCGCGGTGCGGGAGTGCCTGGAGGAGACCGGGATCGTCTTCGAGGGGGCGCCCCGGCTGCTCGGTACGCACTTCATCGGGCACCAGGGCGAGGCGTGGCCGGCGAACCACATCGGCTTCATCTTCGACGGGGGCACGCTGTCGGACGACCGGATCGCCTCCATCGTCCTGGATCCGGCCGAGCACCGGGAGGTCGGGGTCCGTTCGGTGGAGGAGTGGGAGGGGCTCATGACCCCGGTGAACTTCCGGCGGCTCAAGGAGATCGACGCCGCCCGCAGGGAGGGGCGCGTGGCGTACATGGAGACTCCCTGACGGCGGTGTGATGTCAGTGGAATATGACTCCAAGCAGCTGACCCGACGGGGCTGACACGAGTAGACTGCGGCGTTTTTCGTTTCCATACCGTTTGACACCGTTGACATCGTTGACCTGGGGGGTCCAACCATGTTCCACCGTCGTAGCGTTGCCATGTTCGGCGCCGTGGGGGCCGTCGCCCTGTTGCTCACCGGGTGCGAGGACACCGCGCCGAAGAAGGGCACGGACGCGAAGGCGTCCTCCGTACCGTCCGCCAGTGCCCCGGCCTCCGCATCAGCGTCCGCGCAGCCGGTCATGCCGGCCGTCGTCGGGCTCAAGTTCGCCGCGGCCGAGGCGGAGGTGAAGAAGGTCGTGACCGGCAAGGTCGAGACCCGGGCGGCATACGCCAACGTCACCCTGACCGCCGACCGCTCGCAGTGGGACGTCTGCTTCCAGACCCCGGCCGCCGGCAGTGCGGTGACGGCCACGAGTACCGCCGAGTTGTCGATCGTCGCGGCGGGCACCCCGTGTCCGGACAAGGCAGGGGCCACCCTGCGGCCCTCCAAGGCCCCGACGACCGCAGCCAAGACCCCCGCGCCGACGCCGACGCCGACCAAGCCCAAGACCGGCAGCACGGGCACCGGCGGCACCACCGGTGGTACGGGTGGCACAGGTGGTACGGGTGGTACCACCAGTACGACCGGTGGTGGTGGCGGCAGTGCCTACTACAAGAACTGCGACGCCGCGAAGGCCGCCGGAGCGGCGCCCATCCGGCGCGGCCAGCCCGGGTACCGCGACGCCCTCGACCGGGACAAGGACGGCATCGCCTGCGACAAGTAGGCGAGCGCGGATGCCGGGGGCGGCCACCGACCGCGACGCACGACGTCGGTATTCGGCCGGCCGCCCCTCCTCCCCTCGCCCGGCCCGGCGAGGGGGCGGCAGAATCGGCCCTTCGGTACGGCGTCGAGGGGGCGGCCATGGCAGTGGAGACGAGTGCGGGCAGCGTGGTTCCGGGGTTGGAGGGGGTCCCGTTGCTCGGGTCGCTCCTCGACCTGACCTCGGACTCGCTCGGTACCTACCAGCGGGCCCGCGAGCGGCACGGTGACGTCGTACGGATCACCGCCGGCCCGCCCGGGCTGCGCGCCGAGCTGTACTGCGTGTTCTCCGCGGAGGGCGCGCAGCAGGTGCTGGCCACCGAATCGGCCAACTTCCGCAAGGACAACGTCTTCTACCAGGAGATCCGGGACTCCTTCGGCAACGGCCTGCTGACCAGCCAGGACGCGGACTACCTGCGCCAGCGTCGGCTGGTGCAACCCCTGTTCACCCGCAGGCGGGTGGACGGGTACGCCGGGGCCGTCGCGGCGGAGACCGAGGCGGCGGTGGCCGCCTGGGCCGGGGCTCCGGACGGGATCGTCGACGTCCACGACGAGATGACGCACCTGGCCCTGCGGGCGGTGACACGGATCCTGTTCGGCACCGACGCGGACGCCACCGTCGATGTCGTCGACCGGTGTTTTCCGGTCATCACGCAGTACGTCCTGCGCCGCGGTTACTCCCCCGTGAAGGCGCCCCGGTCCTGGCCCACCCCGGGCAACCGGCGGGCGGCGGCCGCCCTGGAGGAGTTGTACGCGGTCTGCGACCGGATCGTCTCCGAGCGGCGCGGGGTTGCGCCGGGCGGCGGGGGCGAGGACCTGCTGACCCTGCTGGCCGAGGCGCGCAGTGCGGACGACGGCGCCTTCGACGCCGCCGAGCTGCGCGACCAGGTACTGATCTTCCTGCTGGCCGGGCACGAGACGACCGCCACCTCGCTGGCGTTCGCCCTGCACCTGCTCGGCAGGCACCCGGAGGAACAGGCGCGGGCCCGCGAGGAGGTCGTCCGCGTCCTGGGCGACCGGACCCCGGAGGCCGCCGACCTCGATCGGCTCCCGTACCTCACCCAGGTGCTGAAGGAGGCGATGCGGCTGTACCCGGCGGCGCCGGCGATCGGCCGCAAGTCGGTCGCGGCCACGGAGATCGCCGGGTACGCCGTCCCCGCGGGCGCCGACGTGATCCTCGCTCCGTGGGTGACGCACCGCCACCCGCGCTACTGGCCCGATCCGGAGCGCTTCGACCCCGGCCGGTTCACCCCGGAGGCGGAGGCCGGACGGCCGCGCTACGCCTGGTTCCCCTTCGGCGGCGGGCCGCGCGCCTGCATCGGGCAGCACTTCTCGATGCTGGAGTCAGTGATCGCGCTGGCGATGATGCTGCGCGCCTACGAGTTCGAGGCCGTGGACGCGGAAGTGCCGGTGAGTGCCGGGATCACCTTGGAGACGCGGGGCCCCGCGCGCTGCCGGATCCGCCGGGTGACCGGTTGATCCCGCGGCGGCGGGCCCCGTCCCGGCACCCATGGGCACCCGTAGGAGCCCGTCGGCGTCAGCGGTAGTCGTCCGGGTGGCCCTGCATCCACGTGTTGATCTTGTCGCGGGTGGCGATCAGGGTCGTCTGGTTCTTCTTCAGGTTCTCGAAGCTCCGGTCGCCGCCGAGCTGCTTGTCGAGCTTCGCGATCAGGCTGATCGGCTCGGGGAAGTGGCCCGGGCCCTTGGGGTCGGCCTTCATGGCGCGGTCCATGCGGTGCAGCTCGTCGTACACCCGGCCGAGGAAGTAGGCGCAGTTGCCGGGCGTGCAGGAGTCGTTCAGCGTGGCCTGGAGGCCGGCGAAGGCGTCGCGCACGAGGGAGACGGGCTCCTCGCCGGGGGTGCCGGAGGCGGCGGGCGCGGCGACCGACGCGGCGGCCGTCGGGGACCCGGCGGCGGAGGCGGGCGCGGAGGCCGACGCGGGCACGGACGCGGACGGGGATGCGGCGGTGGACGGTGCGACGGAGGCCGGGGCGGATGCCGATGTCGACGGCGAGGCCTTCGGGTCGTCGCCCCCGCCGCCGCAGGCGACGGTGAACGTCGCCAGGGTCAAGGTCATGAGTGTGGCCGCGGCACCCCGCGCAGTCGAACCGAACATGGTTCCCCCCGTGTCTGTGGTCAGCAGACGGGACCTTACCCACCGGGCTCCTCCCGGACGGCGGCCGGGGTGTGGTTGCCCTGGAGTCGGGCCAGGTCGGAGGGTCGGACCTGGATCACGAACAGCGCGATGAGCGCGCCGACGAGGGTGAACAGCGCCGCCACGACGAAGGCGGCGCTGACACCGGAGGTGAGGACCTGGTCGCCCCACGGACCCGGGAGCCGGCCCGTGCGCAGGAACGCGGCCTTCTGCCCGGGGTCGGCGGTGCTCAGGAAGGCCGGGACCTGGCTGCGGGCCTCGTTGCGGCTGGCGGTGCCGAAGACGGTGACCAGGATCGACAGGCCGAGCGAGCCGCCCACCTGCTGCATCGCGTTGAGCAGTCCGGAGGCGGCGCCCGACTCCCGGTCCTTGACGTTGGACAGGGCCATCAGGGTCAGGGAGACGAACTGCAGGCCCATGCCGGTGGCGAAGATCAGCATCGGGCCGAGGACGCTGCCCAGGTACGTGGAGTGGACGTCGGTCTGCGTGAGCCAGGCCAGTCCGACCGCGCAGCACAGGGCGCCGGTGACCATGAAGGGTTTGGGCCCGAACTTGGGCAGCAGTTGCGAGGCCGTACCGGCCGCCAGCGCGATCATGACGCTGACGGGCAGGAACGCGAGGCCGGCGCGCAGGGGGCTGAAGCCGAGGACGTTCTGCACGAACAGGGTCAGGAAGAAGAACATGCCGAAGATCGCGCAGGCGAGGAAGAGCATGATCCCGTAGGTGCCCGCCCGGTTGCGGTCGGCGAACATGTGCAGCGGTGTGATGGGTTGGGGCGAGCGGCTCTCGTTGAGGACGAACAGGAGCAGCAGGACCACGGCCGCGCCGAAGGACCCGAGGGTGATCGGGTCGCGCCAGCCGTCCTGGGAGGCGCGGATGAACCCGTAGACGAGGGCGACCATGCCGAGGGTGGACAGCAGCGCGCCGGCGATGTCGAAGTGTCCGGGATGGCGGGCCGATTCGCGGATGACCTTCGGGGTGACGATGGCGATCAGCAGGGCGATCGGGACGTTGACGAAGAGGACCCAGCGCCAGTCGAGCCATTCGACGAGGACGCCGCCGGCGAGCAGGCCGATGGCCCCGCCACCGGCCGATACGGCGGCGAACACGCCGAAGGCGCGGTTGCGTTCGGGGCCCTCGCGGAAGGTGGTGGTGATCAGCGCGAGGGCGGTGGGCGAGGCGATGGCGCCGCCGACGCCCTGGAGGGCCCGGGCCGCCATCAACTGGCCTGCGTTCTGGGCGAATCCGCCGAGCAGTGAGGCGAGGCCGAAGAGGACCACGCCGAAGATGAAGACGCGCCGGCGGCCGAGGATGTCGCCGACCCGGCCGCCGAGCAGGAGCAGCCCGCCGAAGGTGAGGGTGTAGGCGTTGACGACCCACGAGAGGCTCTCGGTGGAGAAGTCGAGGGCCGTCTGGATGTGCGGCAGCGCGATGTTCACGATGGTGATGTCGAGAACGACCATGAGCTGGCAGGAGGCGATGACGAGCAGCGCCGGCCCGTGTCGGCTCCCCCGGACCGTGCCGTCGGTCCCGTTGCTGGTCGGCAGTGCGTTCGGGTCCACCTAGTCGACGCTATGCCCGGTGCGCAAGCGTCACCACTCGAATGGGCTAGGCTACGTCACCTATCCCATGTGATATTTCACATGACACACTGCCTCGCATGGACGATTTCCTCCGGCTCTCCGCCGCCACGGCCCGCTTCACCCACGGCGCCCCGCACGGCTTCTCGTTCGGCGACGACGGCCGCCTCCTCTGGTTCCTCCGCTCGGACGGCCCCACCGACCCCCTCGCCGGCCTGTGGGTCCTCGACACCACCACCGGCTCCGAGACCCTCCTGGCCCACCCCCGCACCCTCTCCCCCGAGCCGGGCGAACTCCCCGTCGCCGAGCGCCGGTTGCGCGAGCGGACCCGGCTGGTGGCCACCGGGATCGGCTCGTACGCCCTGTCCGGCGACGGCCGCCGCGCCGTGTTCCCGCTGTACGGGCGGCTGTACGCGGTCACGGGCGACGGAGCCGGCGGCCCCGAGGAGCTCCCGGTCGCCGGGCCCGCCCTGGACCCCCGCCCCAACGCCGACGGCTCGCGCACCGCGTACGTCGCCGACGACGCGCTCCACGTCGTCCCGGGCGGCCGGGTCAGCCCGGACGACGGCGCCCGCTGGGGCCTCGCCGAGTTCGCCGCCGCCGAGGAACTCGGGCGCGCCCGCGGACACTGGTGGGCCCCCGACGGGCAGCGCCTGCTCGCCGCCCGCGTCGACGAGGACGCCCTCCAACGCCGCTGGTTCACCGACCCGGCCCGGCCCCACCTGCCCGCCGAGGACTTCGCCTACCCCGAGGCGGGCGGACCCAACGCCGAGGTCGAGTGGGTCCTCGGGCCGGGACGCCCCGTACGCCTCGACCGGGACGCGGAGGCCTTCCCCTACCTGTCCGACGCCTCCTGGGAATCCGACGGCGAGATCCTGCTGACCGTCCAGGACCGGCTCCAGCGGAACGTGCTGCTGCTCGGCGCCGACCCGGCCACCGGCCGGACCCGGGAGCTGTCCCGCACCACGCACCCGCAGTGGGTGGACGCCCTGCCCGGTACCCCCGCCCGGCTCCCCGACGGGCGGATGCTGACCGCCGCCGACACCCCTGGCGGGGTCGCGCGCGCCCTGGCCGTCGACGGGAAGCCCCTGACGGACGACGGGATCCAGATCCGCCGCGTGGCCGGGATCCACCAGGGCCGGCTACTGGTGGAGACCGGGCGACGCGATCCCTCCGAGCAGCAGGTGCTGCTCGTGGACCCCGACACCGGGGAGGTGACCCCGCTCGCCGACGGACCCGGCGTGCACGGCGCGCTCGCCGGCGCCGGCGCCCTGCTGCTGACCTCCGCCGACGCCGACGGGATCCGCCGCACCCTGCACACCGCCGACGGACGCCGCCTCACCCCGGCCGACCGGTCCGCGCCGCTGCCGTACCGGGTGGCGCCCGTCCTGGAACGGGTCACCGAGCACGGGATCCCCACCGCGCTGGTCCTGCCCCGCGACCACGTACCGGGCCGCAGGCTGCCCGTCCTGGTCGACGCCTACGGGGGCCCCGGCTACCAGGACATCAGCGCCGAGCCGGTCCGCTGGCAGGCCAAGCAGTGGTGGGCCGACCAGGGCTTCGCCGTCGTCACCGTCGACAACCGGGGCACCCCGTACGTCTCGCCCGCCTTCACGCACGCCGTGTACCGGGGCTTCTCCGACGTCACCCTGGAGGACCAGGCCGCGGCGCTGCTCGCCCTGGGCGAACGGCACCCGGACCTGGATCTGGGCCGGGTCGGCGTCCGCGGCTGGTCCTACGGCGGCTACCTGGCCGCCCTCGCGGTGCTGCGCCGCCCGGACCTCTACCGCGCGGCCGCCGCCGGGGCCGCCCCGACGGACTTCCGGCACTACGACACCGCCTACACCGAGCGCTACCTGGGCCTGCCCGCGGAGCATCCCGAGGTGTACGAGCGGGACTCGCTGATCCCGGACGCCCCGGGACTGGGCCGGCCGCTCCACCTGACCACGGGCCTGGCCGACGACAACGTGCACCCCTCGCACACCCTGCGGCTGTCCCGCGCCCTCACCGATGCGGGCCGCCCGCACCAGCTCCTCGCGCTGCCGGGCGTCACCCACATGACCCCGGGCGGCACCCGGGAGAAGGTGATGGCGCTCCAGCTGGAGTTCTTCCGGCGCGAACTGGCCTGAGGCGCGTTCTGAGAGTCCCGCCCGACCCGCGTCGTCCGCTTCACCGGTAACGCCGGAGCCCCGGGGACGTCCTCGTCCCCGGGGCTCCGCGCCTTCCCGTGATCCCCGTCAGTCACCCGGGAAGTGACAGGCCACCTCGCGCGAGGCGGCGGGCCGCAGCAGGGGCCGCTCGGTGCGGCACAGTTCCTGCGCCTTGGGGCAGCGCGGGTGGAAGGTGCAGCCCGGGGGCGGCGCGGCCGGGCTCGGCGGGTCGCCGAGCAGCACGATCCGCTCGCGCCGACGCTCCGCCGCCGGGTCGGGCAGCGGCACTGCGGACAACAGGGCCCTGGTATAGGGGTGTTGGGGGACCTCGTACAGGGACTTCTTGTCGCCGATCTCGACGATCCGGCCGAGGTACATGACGGCGACCCGGTCGCTGACCCGTTTGACCACGGACAGGTCGTGCGCGATGA
The DNA here is from genome assembly GCF_042887545.1 of Streptomyces sp. NPDC057939. Taxonomy (NCBI): domain Bacteria; kingdom Bacillati; phylum Actinomycetota; class Actinomycetes; order Kitasatosporales; family Streptomycetaceae; genus Streptomyces; species Streptomyces sp. NPDC057939. The sequence continues at coordinate 278,572 of NZ_JBHVPG010000004.1, read as the reverse complement.
ACACGTAGGCCAGGCCCAGTTCGGCGCGCAGCCGCTCCATCAGGTTGACGATCTGGGCCTGCACGGAGACATCGAGGGCGGAGACCGGCTCGTCGGCGATGAGCAGCCGGGGGCTGGTGGCCAGCGAGCGGGCGATGCCGATGCGTTGGGCCTGGCCACCGGAGAACTCGTGCGGGTAGCGGTCGATGTGCTCGGGGATGAGCCCGACGAGTTCCATCAGTTCGGCCGCCCGGCGGCGGGCGTCCGCCGCGCCGCGACCCTGCACCAGCAGCGGGTCGGAGATGATCCGGGCCACGGTCTGGCGGGGGTTGAGGGAGGAGTGCGGGTCCTGGAACACCATCTGGATGTTCCTGCGGATCGGGCGCAGGGCGCCCTGGGAGAGCCGGCTGATGTCCCGGCCGTCGAAGGTGACGGTGCCCGAGGTCGGTTCGAGCAGTCGTACCAGCATCCGGCCGGTGGTGGACTTCCCGCAGCCCGATTCCCCGACGAGGCCCAGTGTGCGGCCGGCCTCCAGGTCGAAGGAGACGCCGTCGACGGCCCGGACGGGTGCGCCCCGTCGGCCGGTCACCGACCGTTTCCCGGGGAAGGTCATCGTCAGGTCCCGTACGGACAGCAGTGGCCCCTGCGACCCGTCGGGGCGGGCGGTGGGCGGCCCGGCGGAACGCGTGGCTTCGGGGCTCATCGGGAAACCTCCGGGACGGCCGCGGGGCCGCTGTGGTGGCAGGCGCTCGTGCGTGCCGGGCCGGCGTACGGACCCGCGTACGGGCCGAGTTCGGGGCGGCGCGTCGCGCAGAGGGCCCGTTCGGTGTCGGTGCCGACGGCGGCGCGTCGGCAGCGCGGGGCGAACGCGCAGCCCGGGGCCCGGACCAGCAGGGAGGGCGGGGAGCCGGGGATGGCGCGCAGGGGGGCGTCGTCGGTGTCGTCGAGGCGGGGCAGCGAGTCGAGGAGCCCGCGGGTGTAGGGGTGGGCGGGGTCGGCGAACAGGTCGTCGACCGGGGCCTGTTCGACGGCTCGGCCGCCGTACATGACCAGCACCTCGTGGGCCACGCGGGCGACGACGCCCAGGTCGTGGGTGATCATCACGACACCGAGGCCGTGTTCCTGTTGCAGGCGGGCGATCAGCTCCAGGATCTGGGCCTGCACGGTGACGTCGAGGGCGGTGGTCGGCTCGTCCGCGATCAGCAGCTCCGGCTCGCACGCCAGGGCCATGGCGATCATCGCGCGCTGGCGCATGCCGCCGGAGAACTGGTGCGGGTACTCCCCCGCCCGACGGGCCGGTTCGGGTATGCCGACCTCGCCGAGCATGTCGACGGCCCGTTTGCGCGCGGCGGCCCGACCGGCCCGGAAGTGCACCCGGAAGTGCTCGGCGATCTGCTCGCCGACCGTGTAGTACGGGTGCAGGCTGGAGAGCGGATCCTGGAAGATCATGGCCATCCGGCGGCCCCGCAGCTTCGACAGCCGCTTCTCCGGCAGGCCCGTCAGCTCCTGTCCGGCCAGGGCGATGGAACCGGCGACCTCGGCGCCGCGGTGCAGGCCCATGACCGCGAGGGAAGTGACGGACTTGCCGGACCCGGACTCGCCGACGATGCCGAGGGTGCGTCCGGCCTCGACGGTGAAGTCGAGCGAGTCGACGGCGCGCACCGTGCCGCGCGGGGTGGTGAACGTGACGCTGAGGTCGCGCACTTCGAGGAGCGGAGCGTCGCTCATCAGTACCTCACCCTCGGATCGATGACGGCGTACAGGAGGTCGACGGCGAGGTTGGCGACGACGATGAAGAAGGCGGCCAGCAGGGTGACGCCGAGCACGACCGGTTGGTCGGAGCTGACCAGCGCCCCGTAGAACAGCCGCCCGATGCCGGGCAGTCCGAAGATGGACTCGGTGATCACGGCTCCGGCGAGGAGTCCGCCGAGGTCCATGCCGAAGATGGTCAGGATCGGGGTCATGCCGGAGCGCAGCCCGTGTTTGACGACGACGGTCCGCTCGGGCATGCCCTTGGCGCGGGCCGTGCGGATGTACGGCTCGGCCATCGCCTCGATCATCGAACCGCGGCTCTGGCGGGCGTACATGGCGGCGTAGAGGAGGGCGAGGGCCGTCCACGGCAGCAGCAGGTTGGCGGCCCAGCCCAGCGGGTCGTCGGTGAGTGCCTGGTAGGTGGGGTAGGGCAGGAGTCCGGCGATGCGGATGACTCCGTAGATGAGCAGGACGGACGTGAAGTAGACGGGCAGGGACGCGGCGGCGACGGCGCCGACCATCAGGGCCTTGTCCGTCGCGGTGTCCTTGCGCAGGGCGGCGGTGACGCCGGCGCCGAGGCCGAGGACCAGCCACAGGACGGCCGCGCCGAGGGCGAGGGAGGCGGAGACGGGCAGCCGGTCCATCAGCAGGTCCCACACGGGCAGCGAGCTCTCGTACGAGTAGCCCAGGCAGGGGAAGTCACAGGCGACGGCGTACTGGCCGGTGCCGAGGGTGCGCCCGGTGAAGATCCCGATGAGAAAGTCGGCGAACTGTTTCCACACGGGCTGGTCGAGGCCCAGGTGGATCCGTACGTCGGCCAGTCGCTCGGCGCTGCAGGTCTTGCCGCAGGCCGCGGCGGCCGGGTCGGAGGGCAGCACGTAGAAGATGAGGAAGGTGACCGCGGCGATGGCGAGCAGGACACCGGTCAGGGCGATCAGCCGGCGGGCGAGGTAGAGGATCACGTGCGGCCGCCCCTCGGGTCGAGGATGTCGCGCAGGGCGTCACCGAGCAGGGTGAAGGCGAGCACCGCGAGGAAGAGGAAGACGCTGGGGATGACGAAGTACATGGGGTCGGTCTCGTAGAAGGCGACAGACTCGGCGATCATCTGGCCCCAGGAGGGGGTCGGCGGGCGCACGCCCACGCCGAGGTAGCTCAGCGCCGCCTCGGTGCTGATCATGCCGGGGATGAGGAGGGTGGTGTAGGCGATGACCGGGCCGGCGACGCCTGGGAGGATGTCGCGGGTCAGGATCCGCCAGGAACTCGCACCGCCGACGCGGGCGGCGTCGACGTACTCGCGGTGTTTGAGGGAGAGCGTCTGGCCGCGGACGACGCGGGCGATGCCGGGCCAGCCGAAGACGCCGATGACGGCGGTCATGAGGACGATCCGGTTGACGTCCTTCGCCACGGACAGCATCGCGATCATGAAGATGAGGGACGGGAAGGACATCGTCAGGTCCATGAGGCGGGACAGGACCGCGTCGGTGCGGCCGCCGAAGTAGCCGGCGGCGATGCCCGCGGCGGTGCCGGTGACCACGACGATCGCGGTGGCGGCGAAGGCGATGAGGAGGGAGACCTGGGCGCCGTGGACGACGCGGGCGAACAGGTCGCGGCCGGTGACGGGTTCGACGCCGAGCCAGTGCTCGGGGCTGATCCCGCCGAAGGAGCCCAGGGGCAGTCCGCCGAGGTAGGGGTCGACGGCGCTCTTGTCGAACTCCTCGGGGGACCAGCCGCCGAGAGCTCCCAACCAGGGCGCGGTGACGGCCATCAGGACGAAGAGCAGGACGACGCAGAGGCTGATGCGGACGGCGGGTCGGCGGCGCAGTTCCCGCCGGGCGAGCTGCCAGGGGCTGCTGCCCGGGGGGACGTCCCCGGTGCGGGTACGGGCGGCGCCCTCGGGCGGTGCGCCGTCCGGGGCGGGTGTGCCGTCCGGGGCGGCCGGGGGGCCGTCGCCCGGGTCGGCGGGTCCCCGTCCGGCGGGTCCCTGTTCGGCGGCGCCCGGTGCGGTGGTGGTCATGGTGTCGAAGGCCTCCGGATCCTCAGCCCTGGCTCTTCGACGGGTCCTTGAGGCCGACGGTCGCGTAGTCGATGGTGCCGGTCCACACGGGGTGGCCGTAGGCTCCCGCGACGTTCGGGCCGACGAGGAGCGGCTTGCGCTCCAGCAGGACCGGGACGGACGGGGACTTCTTCATGATCTCGGCGTCGAGGTCGATCCAGGCCTGGTTGGCCTGCTTGGCGTCGGCCATGGCGTTGATCTCGTCGATCCGCTTGATGGTGGCCTCGTCGCGGAACTGGCTGTTGTTGCCCTGGTTGCCCTTGTCCTTGATGGTGCGGCCGTCGAAGACGAAGGGGATCCAGGTGGAGCCGGAGGGGTAGTCGGGGCACCAGCCGCTGAGGGACATGTCGGGGGTGGTGGAGAGGTCGCCGATGACGTCGTAGTAGGCGCCCGGGTCGATGGTGTCGATGACGACCTCGATGCCGGCGCGGGACAGGCCCTGCTGGATGGCCTCCGCCTTGCCCTTGTCCCCGGTGGAGACGGCGAGGGAGACCTTCAAGGTCTCCTTGCCCGCAGCCTTGAGGAGTTCCTTCGCCCTGGCGGGGTCGCCCGCGGCGGGGATCTTCAGGGTGTCGGCCTGCTTGCCGCCGGACAGGGCCGGGGGCAGGTAGGCGGTGGCGACCTCGTTGAGGGCCGGACCGCCGCCCGCGGTGACCACGGCCTCCTTGTCGACGGCGTACTGCATGGCCTCGCGGACCTTCGGGTCGTCGAACGGCGCACGGGAGTTGTTCAGGTGGAGCATCTCGGTACAGCCCTGGGACTCGGCGAGCAGCCGCGCCTTGACGTCGGGCTTGGGCAGCACCTTGGGGGCGCTCTCGGGTCGCATGTCGGAGTACTGGACGGCGGAGGCGTCGGCTCCGTCACCGGCGATGATGCGGTCGTCGATCTGGCCGCCCTTGAGGCCCATGACCACGACGAACCTGTCGGGGTAGGCCTTGCGGACGGTGTCGGTCCGCGGGTCCCAGTGCTCGTTGCGGACGAGCACGAGCTTCTTGTCCCGGTCGTACGAGTCGATCTTGTACGGGCCGGAGGAGAACGGGCGGGCGTCGTACTGCGTGCCCTTCTCCTGGGACTGCGGGACCGGGGCGAAGGTGGGCAGGGTGGCGGTCGCGGAGAACTCCGCGACGGGGCGCTTGAGTTCGAAGACGATCGTGCGGTCGTCCGGGGTCTTCACCGAGTCGAGGTGCTTGCCCTGGAGGGGGCCCTTGTACCCCTCGGTGCCGGCCAGGTACTGGGCGGCGTAGTCGGGGCCGCCGGTGAGGTCGGGGGCGAAGGAACGCTCGACGTTGTACTTGATGTCCTGGGCCTTGATCGGCGAGCCGTCCTCGTACTTGACGCCCTCCTTGAGGGTGAAGGTCCAGGTGCGGCCGCCGTTGGAGGAGGTGCCGAGGTCGGTGGCGAGGTCGGGGACCAACTCGCTGCCCGCCTTGCCCGGTTCGGCCTTGAAGGTGACGAGCGTGCGGTAGAGGAGGCGGGTGCCGAAGTCCATGGTCGGCATGACCCAGTTGCGGGCGGGGTCGAGGTGGGCGAAGTCCTGGTTGGACAGGACGGTGAGGGTGCCGCCCTTGACGGGGGTGCCTCCGAGGGTCTTGCCGTCGTTGGCTGCGGCCGGGTTCGCGGCGGAGGGTGCGGCGCCGGAGCCCTTCTTCGGGTCGGAGCAGCCCGAGGCACCGAGTGCGAGTGCGGCCACGACGGCTGTGGCGAGGGCGAGTTGGGTGCGCTTGGTCATGGGTCACTCCAGTGAAGGGCCGCGCTTTAGGATGTGACCGGTAACATAGTAATGTGAAATTGCACTGACAAGGGTTCTACGGCCCCGTTATCCAGCCGTGTCCAAATCCCGCTCCCTGGACGGGTGTTGGCGGGGGCGCGGGTCGGGAGCCGGGAGTTGACGGGTGGCGGGGCCGGGGCGCTGTGCCTACCCGGCGTGCGACGTGAAGCGCCAGACGGCGTGCTCCATGCCGCCGGGTTCGTGGCCGAGGAGCGCTGCGGCCTCCTCGTAGGCGGCGCGGAGTTGTTCGTAGGGAAGGCCCGGGACGCCAGCGTTCGCGGCGAAGGTCCGCAGGTGCACGTCCACGGCGACCTGCGAGCGGCCGACGAGGTTGCCGATGTAGTCGACGGTCTTCGGCCCCACGCCCTTCACGGTGCGCAGGGCGGCACGGTTCGTGCGGTGGTCGAGCCAGGCGTGGAGGTCTTCCCTGGTGTCCACGCCCCGGACGGACAACAGGTCCGTGATGGCGCGGGCCGTCGCGACCCTTCGGGGGCTGTTGAAGTCCATGGCGACGGCGAGGTCCTCGGTGGCGAGTCGCGCCCGGAATCCGCGGACGGTCGTGGCGTCGGGCCACCATTCCTGGAGTCGCAGGAGCCTCGGCCGGACGGTCGACCGGTACTTCCGACGGGCGTGGAAGCTCGCGTCGCAGATGACGGCTCCCATGTGCGTCCAGCCGCCGGGCGCGGGGAACGGGCCCCCTCCGAGGGCGCCCTGGACGTGCGCGGCGAGCAGTCGGGCGGGGGTGGGAGCGGTCATGGGCCCATGATGCCGCCCCGCCCCATCGCCCGGGGCGAAAGCGCCGAAGCCAACGGTGGGCCGCCGGCCCGGGGCCGGTCCGGGCCGGCTCCGGCGGGGCCGTGGGACCTTGCCGTCAGCCCCGGGGCCCGGAACGACAGGCCCTGGGACCTGTCGTCGAACTCCCCTTCGCTGCCCGGAGGGCGGCCTCACGGCGTCCGGGGCCGTGCTCTCGGCGTGCCGGGCGGAAGCAGCCGAACCCGCCCGTACCGGAGCTCTCGTCCGCTGCGGCGAGAGCGCGCGCCGGACGCCGGACGCGACGGGGTTTCGGCCGGGTTTCGACGGCAGGCCTCAGGCCGGGAGGCCGGATCCGAGGCCGCCCGGGGTGCGGCCGACCGGTTCGTCGCGGCCCTGGGCCCAGAGGGAGCGGACGTGACCGAGGTGGCGCTGCATGCATTCCATGGCCGCTTCGGCGTCGCCCGTGAGCATCAGGTCGAGCAGTTCGATGTGCTCCTCGGCGGAGGAGACCAGCTTGCCCGCCTCGTCGAGGCCCGTCAGCCCGTATAGCCGGGAGCGCTTGCGCAGGTCACCGACCGTCTCCACCAGGCGGTCGTTGCCCGCCAGGGCCAGCAGGTCGAGGTGGAAGCGACGGTCGGCCTCCAGGTAGCCGATGAGGTTGTGCTCCCGCGCGTTGGTGACGATCTCCTCGGCGACGGGTCGCAGGGCCTCCAACTGCTCGGCCGTTGCGATCTTCGTGATCCGGCCGATGGTCGGGACCTCGATCATCGTGCGCAGTTCGGTGTACTGGTCCAGGTCGCGTTCGCTGACCTCGGTGATCCGGAAGCCCTTGTTGCGGACCGGCTCGACCAGGCCCTCGCGGGCCAGGTCCAGCATCGCCTCGCGGACGGGTGTCGCTGAGACGCCGAGTTCGGCGGCGAGACCGGGGGCCGAGTAGACGCTGCCGGGGCGCAGCTCGCCCGCTATCAGGGCGGCTCGGAGCGCGTGGCCGACCTGGTCCCGGAGTCGTTCCTGGGCCTTGATGAGACTGTGCTGCTTCAGGTCACCCATTGCATTTCCTCCGAGACCCCCGACACCATCACCGCCACCGATGAGCAGAGGCACAGCGTACAATGTCACGTTTCGCCGCTTGCCCCGCCGGCGGCCTCGAACAACGCGACCGCCACGGCAAGATCCTCCCAGGCCATGCCCACGCTCTTGAAGAGCTGTGGACAACCCGGCCGTCCGCCGACCGCGATCCGGCCCGTGACCAGGTCGGCGAGGGTGCCGTTGATATGACCGGGCCCGATCGCCCCTTCCGCCTCCGGGACCAGGAGGTCGCCCGCCTCGCGCAGGGCCGCCGCACGCGACTCCACGTACACGGCCGCCCGGCGCACGAGCGCGGTGTCGGTCTCGCGGGCGTCCGGCTCGTGCGAGCCGACGGCGACGACCACCGCGCCCGGCGCCACCAGCCGCCCGTCGAAGAGGGGCTCGCGAGCCGTGGTGCAGCACACGACCAGGTCCGCGCCCGCCACGTCCCCGGCCGTGCCGGTACGGGCCGCCGCGCCGAGGGAGTCGGCGTGCGCCACCAGGAGCGCGGCCCGCGCCGGGTCCCGGGCGACGACCACCACCTCGGCGAGGTCCCGCACCCCGAGTACCGCTTCGAGGTGGCCGTAGGCCTGCGGTCCCGACCCGAACAGCACCAGCCGCAACGGCTGTCCCACCGGTGCGAGGTGACGCAGGGCCAGGGCGGAGACGGCGGGGGTGCGCAGGGTGGTGAGGGCCGCGCCGTCGAGGAGGGCCAGCGGGCGCAGCGTGGGCCCGTCGAGGAGCAGGTAGCTGCCGGTGATGCGGGGCAGGCCGCGGGCGGGGTTGCCCGGCGCGACTCCGGCGATCTTCACCCCGGCGTACGCTCCGGACGCGGCCGGCATCAGCAGCAGCTCTCCGCCGGGTACGTCGAGGGCGGTGCGCCGGGGGCAGGTCTCCGGGTCGAGGCCGTCGAGCAGGACCGCCGCGAGGGCGTCGGCCGCCCCGGCGGGAGTGAGGAGCCCGGCCATCTCGACGGCTCCGAGCCGGACGAGTCCGGGGCCGTCGGACCCGGCCCGCGCACCCCCCGGTCGCGCGGGCGCCCCGGGCCCGTACGCGCTCACAGGGTGAATCCCGCGCCGAGGGCGTCGTACGGGTCGACGGTGAAGGTGTGCTCGCCGGTTCGGTAGGCCGCGCCGGTGACCTCGGTGACCCCGCCCTCCAGGATGCGGCCGGTGAACACGGAACCCACGACCGACTCGTGCAGCAGGTCCTCGCCCGCTCCGAGCCGGCCGTCCTCCGCGAGCAGCGCGAGCCGGGCCGAGGTGCCGGAGCCGCAGGGCGAGCGGTCGATCTGGCCGTCGGCGAAGACGGTGACGTTGCGCTGGTGCGGGCCGAACGGGGTGTCGGGCAGCTCCTCGTGGAGGATGACCCCGTACACCCCGGAGAGCAGCGGCCCGTCCGGGTGCCAGGTGGCGGGGTGGGTGGCCAGCGCCGCCCGGATCTCCTGCCCGGCCCGGGTGAGCTCGGGCAGGGCGGCTCGGGTGACCTCCAGTCCGAGGTCCCGGGCCCGGACCGAGGCGTAGCAGGCGCCGGCGTGCGCGATGTCCACCTCGGCGACGCCGAGGGTGGTGGCGACCGGCACCTTGCGGGCACCGACCCGGGCGGGGACGTTGCGGAAGGTGATGCCGGTGGTCCGGCCGTCGGCGCGGTGGACGGTGGCGCGGACCCGCCCGGACGGCACGTCGATGCGCACCTGGACGTCGCCGTCGGTCGGGGCCGGGACCCGGCCGGTGTCCACGGCCCAGGCGCCGAGCGCCATCGTGCCGTGGCCGCAGGCGGTGGAGTAGCCGTCCTTGTGCCAGAACAGCACCCCGAAGTGGGCCCCGTCGTCGTCCGGGGGCACGACGAACCCGCCGTACATTCCGGCGTGTCCGCGCGGTTCGCGCACGAGCAGGCGTCGTACGTCGTCCAGCGGGCCGGGGCGCGGCGCGGTGCCGGAGCCGCCGGGGCCGATGGCGGTGACGCAGCGCTCCGCGACGGTGTCCCCGGGCACGGGGGCCATGCCGGGGTCCGAGGTGTCGACGATCCGGAAGGGCTCGCCCGCGGCGTGGTAGTCGGTGGTCCGTACGGATCTCACAGCAGGAACCCTCCGGGGAAGGGGTCGGTCGGGTCGAGGAAGTACTGGGCGGTGCCGGTGATCCAGGCCCGGCCGGTGATGGTGGGGACGACGGCGGGCAGTCCGGCGACGGTGGTCCGCGCGGTCAGCCGGCCGGTGAACCCGGTGCCGATGAAGGACTCGTTGACGAAGTCGGTGTCGAGCGGCAGCAGGCCGCGGGCGTGCAGTTGGGCCATGCGCGCGCTGGTTCCCGTGCCGCACGGCGAACGGTCGAACCAGCCGGGGTGGATGGCCATGGCGTGGCGGGAGCGGCGGGCGTCGGAGCCGGGGGCGGCGAGGTAGACGTGCTTGAGCCCCGCGATGGAGGGGTCCTCGGGGTGGACGGGCCGGTCCGGGGAGGCGTTGACGGCGTCCATGACGGCCAGGCCCGCGGCGAGCAGGTCGTCCTTGCGGGCCCGGTCGAAGGGCAGTGCGAGGGCGTCCAGTTCGACGAAGGCGTAGAAGTTCCCGCCGTAGGCGAGGTCGTAGGTGACCGTGCCGAAGCCGGGAACCTCCGTCTTCAGGTCGAGGCCGACGCTGAAGGAGGGCACGTTGGTGAGGGTGGCGGCGGTGGCCGCGCCGTCCTCGACGCGTACGTCCACGCGGACCAGGCCGGCCGGGGTGTCGAGCCGGACGGTGGTGACCGGTTCGACGGCCGGGACCATGCCGGTCTCGACCAGGACGGTGGCCACCCCGATGGTGCCGTGGCCGCACATGGGCAGCAGGCCCGACACCTCGATGTAGAGGACGCCGAAGTCGGCGTCGGGGCGGGTCGGGGGCTGGAGGATCGCGCCGCTCATCGCCGCGTGGCCGCGCGGCTCGTACATGAGGAGGGTGCGGACGTGGTCCGTGTGCTCCATGAAGTGGAGCCGCTTCTCGGCCATGGTGGCGCCGGGGATCACCCCGACCCCGCCGGTGATGACCCGGGTCGGCATGCCCTCGGTGTGCGAGTCCACCGCGTGGTAGATGTGGCGCGTGCGCATGGGTTTCCCTGGGGGCTGGGCCTGCCCGTCCGGGCGGACGGGCAGGACGGACGGAACGGGTGGGCGCGGGCGGGACCGGGCGGGCGCGGTGCGTCGGCCGAGCCGAGCTGGGCCGTGGCGTGCGCGTCGGATCCGGCAGCCCCTAGGAGAGGCCTTCGGCGAGCGCCTTCTCGGTGGCGGCGCGGACGGCGGCCTCGACGTCGCCGGTGAGGGGGAAGCGCGGCGGGCGGGTGGGGCCGCCGGGGCGGCCGGCCAGGTCCATGGAGAGCTTGATGGCCTGGACGAACTCGGTCTTGGAGTCCCAGCGGAGCAGGGAGTGCAGGGACTTGTAGAGCGGCAGCGCGGTGGTGAGGTCGCCGGCGACGGCCGCGCGGTAGAGCGTGGAGGAGGCGGCGGGCAGGGCGTTGGGGTATCCGGCGATCCAGCCGACCGCGCCGGCGAGGGCGAGTTCGAGGAGGACGTCGTCGGCGCCGATGAGCAGGTCGAGGCCCGGGGCGAGTTCGGCGATCTCGTAGGCGCGTCGTACGTCCCCGCTGAACTCCTTGACGGCGACGACGGAGCCGTCGGCGTGGAGGCGGGCCAAGAGGGACGGGACGAGGTCCACCTTGGTGTCGATGGGGTTGTTGTACGCGACGACGGGCAGGCCCGCGCGGGCGACCTCCGCGTAGTGGGCGCGGACGGCGGCCTCGTCGGCGCGGTAGGCGTTGGGGGGCAGCAGCAGGACGGAGCCCGCTCCGGCCTCGGCGGCCTGGTCGGCCCAGCGGCGGGCCTCGGCGCTGCCGTAGGCGGCGACGCCCGGCATGACGCGGCTGCCGTCACCGGCGGCCTCGACGGCGGTACGGACGACGCGGGCCCGCTCCTCGTCGGTGAGGGTCTGGTATTCCCCGAGGGAGCCGTTGGGGACCACGCCGTCGCAGCCGTTGGCGATCAGCCAGCGGACGTGTTCGGCGTAGGCGTCGTAGTCGACGCCGAGGTCCTCGCGCAGGGGCAGGGTGGTGGCCACCATGATTCCGTGCCAGGGGCGGGTGCGGGTGTCGGTGCTGGGCGCGGGGGTGGGCGCGTGGTTCATGAAGTGACTCCCTAGTGTGGTGTGTGACATTTTACTAGTGGGTGTGACGCGGCCACAAGGGTCCGGAGGGGCCGGGTCGGGACGCCGTCAGGAGCCGTCGCCCGCGGAAAGCGCTCCGGAACGCGGGCCTGAACCGAAGCCGCCGGAGGGGTCCTCGCCCCCGGGGCCGGGGGATCGCGGCGGGCACGACGGCGGCAGTGCGGCCAGGTGGCCCAGCGGGACCGGGCAGGACAGCGGCCTGCGGTCCGGGGCCGGCTCCTCGCCCGCCAGCGCCGCCACGGCCGGACCGCACATCCGGCCCTGGCACCAGCCCATGCCGGCTCGGGTGAGGAGTTTGACCGTACGGGCGTCCCGCGCGCCGAGTTCGGCGACCGCCTCCCGGATCCGGCCGGCCGGGACCTCCTCGCAGCGGCACACGTCGGTACCGTCGCGCAGCCAGTCCGTCCAGCCGGAGCCGGAGCGGTGGGCCGCCGCCATCGCCCCGGCGAAGGCCCGCAGTCGGGAGCGGCGGCGCACGAGCGCGGCCGGGACGGGCCGGCCCGCGATCGTGTGCGCGGCGATCTCCCCCTCGGTCAGGGCGAGTCCGGCGCCGCCGATGCCACCCGTCTCCCCGGCGGACCAGACGCCCGGGACGGACGTGCGCTGCTCCTCGTCGAGGTCGAGGGCGACGGTGCCGTCCGGGGAACGGCGGGTGGCGCAGCCGAGGCCGGTCGCCAGTTCCAACTGGGGCACCAGCCCGTGGCCGACGGCGACGGCGTCGCAGGGGATCCTGCGCGAGGTGCCGGGCAGCGGGCGCCAGTCGCGGTCCAGGCGCGTGACGGTGACGGCCTCGACCCGGTCGCTGCCGTGGGCCTCGGTCACGGCGTGCCGGGTGCGCAGCCGGATGCCGTGGCGCAGCAGGGCGGCGCCGTACGTGGCGCCCTCGACGAGTTTGCCGGGGTTGCGCAGCAGGGCGCCGGCGTGGGGCGCGTACGCGGTGTACGCGCCGGCCTCGACGACGGCGGGGACGGTGGCCCCGGCCGCGGCGAGGGAGCCGGCCACGGCCAGCAGCAGCGGCCCGCTCCCGGCGACCACGACGCGGCGGCCGGGCAGGACGAGTCCGCCCTTGAGCATGGCCTGGGCCCCGCCGGCCCCGATGACCCCGGGCAGTGTCCAGCCGGGGAAGGGCAGTTGGCGCTCGTGGGCACCGGTGGCCAGGAGGACGGCCCGGGCGTGGACGGCCGCGGGCTCCTCCCCCGGGCCGGCGACCGCGTGCAGGGTCCAGCCCCCGGCGTCCGGGACCACGGTCCAGACGTGGTGGAAGGAGAGGTACGCGACGCGGCCGGCCGACTCGTGGGCGCGCAGGGCGGCTTCGCGGGTGGCGAAGGCCCGCCAGTCGTGGTGCAGGGCCTCGGGCCGGGCGGCCCCGAGGCCGGGGGCGGGGTGGCGGTAGAACTGGCCGCCGGGGCGCTCGCCCGCGTCGAGGACGGTGACGCGCAGGCCGAGGTCCGCGGCCGTCACGGTGGCGGCCAGGCCGGCGGGGCCCGCGCCGACGACGGCGAGGTCGGCGGTCGTCCTGCCGGCGGGAGTCGCGGCCCGGGCGGCGGAGGGGGCCGGGGCCGCGCCGGCGGGGGTCGGGGCGCCGGCCGGGGGCGAGGGGGCGTCCTCAGACGGCGAGTTCGGCACGGCCGGTTCCTTCCTGGGAGGTGACGACGTCGCCCGGACGGGCGGGGACGAGGCAGGCGCGTTGGTTGGGGCGGCCGTTGACGGTGACGAGGCAGTCGTAGCAGCTGCCGATCCCGCAGAACGCGCCCCGGGGCGCGCCCCCGTCGCGGGTGGTGCGCCAGGCGAGGATGCCCGCGGACCAGAGCACGGCCGCGACGCTCTGGCCAGCCTGCGCGGTCAGCTCTCGGCCGTCGAAGCGCAGGACGTACGTGGCCGTGGGGCTGCCGCCGACCAGTGAGCGGGGGGTGCGCATCAGGGGGCTCCTCGGGTGCCCCTCCGCGGCTCCGGCCGGGCGGGGTGGGGGTGGGCTGGGGTCGGGCGGGCCGTCACGCGAAGCGGTTCGGGCGGAAGGGGTGGGGGTCCAGCGGTGGGGTGGTGGCGGTGAGGGCGGCGGCGATCAGGGCGCCGGTGGCGGGGGCCAGGCCGATGCCGGCCCCCTCGTGGCCGCAGGCGTGCAGCAGGCCGGGCACCCGGGGGTCGGGGCCGATCGCGGGGAGGTGGTCGGGGAGGTAGGGGCGGAAGCCGTGGTAGGTGCGCAGGACGCGGACGTCGGCCAGGACCGGGAAGAGGGCCGCCGCCTGGCCGGCCAGGCGCCGCAGCGCCTCGGTGGACGTGCTCCGGTCGAAGCCGACGCGTTCGCGGGTCGCGCCGATGAGGACGGGGCCGGCCGGGGTGCCCTCCACGACCGCCGAGGACTGCAGGGCGGCGGATCCGCTGGCGACGTCGGCGATGTAGTCGGCGGCGTAGACCTTGTGGCGGACCACGCGGGGCAGGGGTTCGGTGACGAGGACGAAGCCGCGGCGCGGCAGGACCGGCAGGGTGGTTCCGGCGAGGGCGGCGACGTCGCCGCCCCAGGTGCCCGCGGCGTTGACCACCGCCGGTGCGTGCAGGGTGCGGCGGGGGGTGCGGACGCCGCGGGCCGCACCGTCGGCGAGGAGGATCCCGGTGACCTCCTCCCCCAGGTACAGGGCGGCCCCCGAAGCGGCCAGCAACCGGGCCGCGGCCTGGGCCGGCTGGACCTGGGCGTCCTGCGGGTAGTGGAAGCCGCCCGCGAGGCCCGGGGCCAGGTGGGGTTCCAGGTCGTGGAGGGCGTCCGGTCCGATCTCGGTGGAGACGACCCCGCGGGCGCGCTGGCCGTCGGCGAAGCCGCGCAGGGCCTTGAGGGTGGTGTCGTCGGGCGCGACGACCAGGCCGCCCTTGGCCTCGTACTCCGTCTCCGGCGGGAGGACGGCGGCGAGTTCGCGCCACAGGGTGGTGGAGAGCAGGGCGAGGTCGAGTTCGGGGCCGGCCTCCTTGTCGGAGACCAGCAGGTTGCCCTCCCCGGCGCCGGTCGTGCCGCCCGCGACGGAGCCGCGGTCGACGACCGCGACGGAGAGCCCGGAGCGCGCCGCGTAGTAGGCGCACGCGGCTCCGACGACACCGGCGCCGATGATGACGACGTCCGGGGAGTGGGTCTGGAACACGGCAGTAATATGTCACATTCTTTAGAGGTTGCCCAGGGTGACCCGGGCCGGTCCCTCCCCCCGTACGGATGGGGACCGACCCGGGTGCGGATCAGCTGCGGAGCGGGCCCTCGCAGCTGTAGGAGGAGGTCCCCGCCGTCCTGTTGGTCCAGATCTCCACCGGACCGAAGGAGCAGTTCATGTCCGCCAGGTTGTTGGAGGCCGCGCCGGCCCGGTCGAGGATGAAGTAGTCGACCGTCTCGGACATGTCCTTGAAGTTCTGGTCGTCGCTGCGCCAGTTCTTCAGGTTCGCGCTGATCCGACCCGTGCAGGTGAAGCGGCGCTTGCCGGGGTCGCCGTTCTCCACGCAGTCCGGGGTGTTGTAGGTGGCGGTCGCGAACGTCGACTTCACCGAGGCGAGCGCGGAATCGCGCAGCCGGTCGTTCGGCGTGAAGGTGGTGTTCGGCACGTGGAGCTGGTCGACCTTGGCGATCTGGGCGTCCAGGAAACGGGTGTAGTCGCGCTGGAGGTAGGTGTCCGCGCCCGTCCGGTGGCGCCAGGAGTCGTACGCCGCCACGTCGTTGGCGCGCAGGTGGGTGTACATCTCGCGCAGCAGCGCGGGCTTCTCGGTCCACAGGAACTCGAAGAAGGTTCCCGCGTAGCTGTAGAAGCGGAAGCCGTCGCCGTCGTAGGTGGCGTTGAGCAGCTGCTCGACGGTCATGCGCGGGCCGCCGTTGGCCGTGTCGGCGATGATGCTCCTGACGAGGGACTTGCGGACGGCGATGCCGTTGTCGCGGGTGGCCCCGTCGAAGAACTCCGCGGTGCCCTCGTCCATGGCGGTCGTGCGGTCGCCCTCGTACCAGGGGCCCTCGCCGAAGAAGCCGGGGACGGCGTAGCGGCCGTTGAGGTAGTGCGTGTACTCGTGGCGGAAGAGCTCTTCCAGGGTCAGCGAGGAGTCCTGCGGGACTCGGCGCTGGTAGGTGTAGAAGGTGGCGCCGTTCTCGATGTAGATGCCGCCGTTGTTGGTGTCGTAGCCCGTCAGGATCGGGTGGTAGTTCTCGTAGTCGGCCCGGGAGCCGTACAGCACGATGTTCAGCGTGGAGTTCGGGTCGCCGGCGAGCGGCTGGTCGGTGCCGAGCACGCGGTGGTACTGGGCCTTGACCTGCTTGCTCGCGTAGTACAGCTGGTCGACGGTGGCCCGGTCGAGGCCGGTGCGGACCTTGATGGCGCCGTTGTCGTAGGTGTAGGTGTACGGGAAGATCTGCTTCTCGATGTCGTCCTTGCACACCCCGTACGGCTTGCAGGCATCGTAGTGGTTGAGCCAGGAGACGAGCTTGGCCCACTGCTCGCTGCCGTTGCCGAAGTCCCGCTTGACCTGCTCCAGCATCCCGCCGAGGTCGGCGGCTATGCCGGCGCGCAGGCCGGCTATCTCGCCGAAGCGGGCGTACTCGCTGAGCGCGTCGCGCACCACCCAGGCGTTCGCCGTGCCCTTGAGGTGCGTGTGGGTCGCGAAGGCCTTGAACGCGGCGCGGTACGAGGGGTCGCCCGCCACCGCCGCGTGGAAGGCGGCGTCCTGGTTGCCCGGGTAGACGCCCAGGTAGTTGACGGAGAGCGCGGCCAGCGCGGCGCCCGCCCAGGCGGAGTCGAGGTGGGTGGCCGGGTGGGCCGGGTCCATGGTCGCCAGGACCTTCTTGATGAGGCCGAGCTGGTGGTGGCGCAGGCCGGGCGCGCTGGCCGCGTAGAGGGCCTCGCGCAGGGTGTTGGCGTTGGTCCGCGTGACGTCGAAGGTGCGGGCGGCGGCGCCGAAGTCGGCGATGGCCTGCCGCATGGCGTTGACCGTCGGGGCGTCGGTGACGTCGATCTCGGAGCGCGCGTAGTCGTGGTAGGCGACGGCGTGCAGGTACGTGAACATCTCCTCCAGGTGCGAGGAGTTGCGGCCGTCGTGGGCGGCGGAGAGGGCCGAGATCCGGCGGGAGACCGCCTGGACGTGGGCGTCGGACATGACCGGCGTCAGCCGGGCGTCCCACGTCCAGATGAGGCCCCTCAGACAGCCGTCGGCGAGGACGGCCTGGTCGCCGAGGAAGTCGGCGAACTGCTCGGGGGTGAGGTTCGTGATCCCGTCAAGGGTGCAGGGGACGCCCGCCGCGACGCTCCGCGCGGTGGGAACGGCATCGGCGGAGGCCGACTTGCGGCTCTTCTCCGAACGCTCCGACGAGGCGGCGGAGACCGGCGCCGAGGCGGCCGGCGCGGCGCCGGGTACCCGGCCGCCCGCCGCGGCCTTGCCGCCGGGGGCCAGGGCGGGGGCCGCCACCTGCTCCTGGGCGTTGGCGAACCGGTCGACCTCGTCGAAGGGGTTCGGCGTGGCGGCCGGGGCCGCCGCACCGAAGGTGGCGGGCGCGGAGGCGCCGCTCGCGGCGGCGGGGGTGCCCCGCTCGGACGCCTGGGTCACGGCCTGGCCGGCGGTGGCGAGGAGGGTGACCGCCACGGCGGCGGAGAGGAGGGACGTACGCACAGCTCTGTGCTGGGACACCGGGAACTCCTGGATGGGAGGGAGGTGGGGGATTTGATGCGTGAACTGCCCTGCGTCACACGGCGTTTGACGGGGATTAACGTGCCGAGGTGTGAGCTGTAACATAGTAATGTGAAATTGCACTGACAAGACCTGTGCGCCCACCAGTTCGGTACTTCTTGAGGGAGCCTCCATGACCGACCACCCCTCCGGCCTCCACATCGGCAGTCACGACCTGCCGGTATCGGGCGAGTTGTCCCGCTTCATGGCGGCGGACTGGGCGGCCTCACCGCTGTCCGCCGCAGCACGCGTCCCCGCCCACGCCGTAACCCCCGCACGCCGGGCCCGCCTCTCGGCGCTCTTCCCGGGCGAGCGGCTCGTCGTACGGGCGGGCGAGTTGAAGGTCCGCTCCAACGACTGCGACCACCGCTTCCGACCGCACAGCGCCTACGCCTGGCTCACCGGCCTGACCGGCGAGGACCAGGTGGGACACGTCCTGGTGCTGGAGCCCTCCGGGCCGAGCGGCCACGAGGCCGTGCTGTACCTGCGGCCGCGCTCCCCCCGGGCCGACGGCAACGAGGAGTTCTACCGCGACCGCCGCTACGGCGAGTTCTGGGTCGGCCGCCGCGCCGACCTCGCGGAGGCGGAACTCCTGACCGGCATCCGCTGCGCGCACCTGGACTCCCTCGGCACCCCGCCGGCCCGCGACGCCGCCACCGACCACGAGCTGGCCACCGCCCTGTCGGAGCTGCGGCTGGTCAAGGACGCCTGGGAGGTCGGCCAGCTCCAACTCGCCGTGGACCACACGACCGCCGGGTTCGAGGACGTCGTACGGGCCCTGCCCCGGGCCCTGGCCCACGAGCGCGGGGAGCGCTGGATCGAGGGCGTCTTCGGCCTGCGCGCCCGCGCCGAGGGAAACGGCACCGGCTACGACACGATCGCCGCCTCGGGCGCCCACGCCTGCGTGCTGCACTGGATCCGCAACGACGGCCGGCTGAACGGCGACGACCTGCTGCTGCTCGACGCGGGCGTCGAGACGGACACCCTCTACACCGCCGACATCACCCGCACGCTCCCCCTGTCCGGACGCTTCTCCCCGGTGCAGCGGCAGGTGTACGAACTGGTGCTGGCCGCCCAGGACGCCGGCATGGCGGCGCTGCGCCCGGGCGCGAGCTTCCGGGACTTCCACCGGGCCGGGATGCGGGTCATCGCGGAGGGACTGGCCGACTGGGGCGTCCTGAAGGCCGCGGAGGGCGACCTCCACCGGCGGTACACCCTGTGCAGCAGCGGCCACATGCTCGGGCTCGACGTCCACGACTGCGCGCGGGCCCGGGCCGACACCTACCTGGACGGGGTCCTGGAGGAGGGCCAGGTCCTCACCGTGGAACCCGGCCTCTACCTCCAGCCCGACGACGAGACCCTCCCCGCCGAGCTGCGCGGCATCGGCGTGCGCATCGAGGACGACCTCGTCATCACCTCGGACGGCGCCCGCCTGATGTCCTCGGCGCTACCGCGCACGGTGGCGGGCATCGAGGAGTGGATGGGCGCCCTCCTGGAAGGTGGACCGGACGCGTAGGGGAAGCCGCCCCGGACGCGGGCCCGGGCCGCGTCCGGGCCCGCGTCCGGGGCGGGTCGGCACCGGCACCGGCGCCCGGGCCGGATCAGGGCAGCACGGCGATGCCGTCCAGTTCGACCAGCGCCTCGGTGTCCCACAGCCGCACGATGCCGATCACGGCCATCGCCGGGTAGTCGCGGCCCGCCAACCGCCGCCACACCCGGCCCAGTTCGCCCGCGTGCTCCCGGTAGTCGGCCACGTCCGCCGCGTACACGGTGACCCTGGCCAGGTCGGCCGGCGTGCCGCCCGCGGCGGCGAGGGCGGTCAGGAGGTTCGTCAGGGCCTGCTCGAACTGCTCGGGCAGGGTCTCGCCGACCACCTTCCCGGCGCCGTCGAGCGCGGTCTGGCCCGCCAGGAACACGAGCCGGCCCCCGGTGGCGACGACCGCGTGCGAGAACCCGGTCGCCGGGGACAGCTCCCGGGGGTTGACGCGTTCCGGACTCATCGGGCCGCCACCTCCCGGTAGAGCTCCTTCGCGATGATCGTGCGCTGCACCTCGCTGGCGCCCTCGTAGATCCTCGGGGCCCGCACCTCCCGGTAGAGGTGCTCCAGCAGGTGGCCGCGGCGCAGGGCGGCCGCCCCGTGCAGTTGGACGGCGTGGTCGACGACGTACTGGGCGGTCTCGGTGGCCAGCAGCTTGGCCATCGCCGCCCGGCGGGGCACGTCGGGCGCACCCCGGTCGTGGGCTCCGGCGGCGGCGTAGACCAGCAGCCGGGCGGCCTCGGTGCGGGTGGCCATCTCGGCGACCCGGTGCGCGACGGCCTGGAGGTCGGCCAGGACCCCGCCGAACGCGGTCCGGCCGGCCGTGTGAGCGAGGGTGGCGTCCAGGGCGGCCCGGGCCATTCCGACGGCGAACGCGCCCACGCTCGGCCGGAACAGGTTCAGCGTGCCCATCGCGACGCGGAAGCCCTGCCCGGGTTCCCCGAGGACGTCCTCGGGTCCGACGGGCACGCCGTCGAAGGCGAGGGAACCGATCGGGTGCGGCGACAGCATGTCGAGGGCCTCGCCGGTGAGGCCCTCCCGGTCGCCCGGGACGAGGAAGGCGGTGATGCCCTTGGCGCCGGGCGCCTCGCCCGTGCGGGCGAAGACGGTGTAGAAGTCCGCCTCGGGGGCGTTGGAGATCCAGCACTTGGCACCGGTCAGCCGCCAGCCGGGCCCGTCCGGCTCCGCCGCCAGGGCCAGGGCCGCCGCGTCCGAGCCGGCACCCGGCTCGCTGAGCGCGAAGGCCGCCACCGTCGTGCCCGCCCGGACGCCCGGCAGCCAGCGCTCCCGTTGCGCCGGCCGGCCGGAGCGGAGCACCGGGTGCGCGCCGAGGCCCTGGAGGGCCAGGGCGGTCTCCGCCTCGGTGCAGCCGTAGGCCAGGGACTCACGCAGCAGGCACAGCTCCAGCGCGCCGGAGCTGAACACCTTCTCCAGCAGGCCCAGTTCGCCGAGGGCGGCGAGCAGCGGCCGGTTCACCCGGCCGGGTTCGCCCTTCTCGGCGAGCGGCCCGAGCCGTTCCCGTGCGAGGGTGCGCAGCCGGGCGCACCATTCCTCTTGTTCCGCCCCGAGCGCGAATCCGGTCATCCGAATGCCCCAGTTCTATCGCGTCCTGTTGACTGCCGTCACCATCACGATACGCTCGTGACGCGACCGCACGGCCGGCTCCACCTCAATCCGGACGTTGCAAGGGGGCGAACCCGCCTTGGAGCTCATGCCTTCGGCTCACGCCGACACTTTTGCCCGGGACCACCTGCCGCCCGCACACGCCTGGCCGCAGTTGCTCTTCGAACTGCCCGAACTGGCCTACCCCGACCGGCTGAACTGCGGGGCCGAGCTGCTCGACGCCACGATCGCGCGGTTCGGGCCGGACCGGCCGGCCTTCCGCAGCGGCTCGGGCGAGGTGTGGTCGTACGGGGAACTGCGCGAGCGCGTCGACCGCCTGGCCCACGTCCTCACCGTCGACCTGGGGGTGGTCCCCGGCAACCGGGTGCTGTTGCGCGGCCCCACGGGCCCCTGGCTCGCCGCGTGCTGGCTGGCGGTCATGAAGGCGGGCGCGGTGGCCGTCACCGTACTGGCCCAGCAGCGGGCGCAGGAGTTGGCCACCGTGTGCGCGATGGCCCGGGTGCGGCACGCCGTGTGTCACGTGAGCGCCCTCGACGACCTGGCCAAGGCGGAGGTCCCGGACCTGCGGATCACCGCGTACGGCGGTGACGCCCCGGACGACCTGCTGCGGCTGGCCGAGGCCCATCCGGAGCCGTACGAGGCGGTGGAGACCTCGGCCGACGACGTGGCGCTGATCGCTTTCACGTCCGGGACCACCGGCCGTCCCAAGGGCTGCATGCACTTCCACCGGGACCTGCTGGCCGTCGCCGACACCTTCTCGGCCGGTGTGCTGCGGCCCCGCCCCGACGACGTGTTCGCGGGCAGTCCCCCGCTCGGCTTCACCTTCGGGCTGGGCGGACTGGTCGTGTTCCCGCTGCGGGCCGGTGCCTGCGCGCTGCTGCTGGAGCAGGCGGCGCCCCGGGTGCTGCTGCCCGCTCTGGCAGAACACCGGGTGACCGTGCTGTTCACCGCGCCCACCGCCTACCGGTCGATGCTGGACACCCTGGGCCCGTACGACGCGGGCGCCTACGACCTGTCCGCGCTGCGCCGCTGCGTGTCGGCGGGCGAGAACCTGCCCGAGGCGACCTGGCGGGCCTGGTACGAGCGCACCGGCCTGCGGATCATCAACGGCATCGGGGCGACCGAACTGCTGCACATCTTCATCTCGGCGGCGGACGAGGACATCCGACCCGGTACGACCGGCCGGGTGGTGCCGGGCTGGGAGGCCCGGGTGGTCGACCCTTCGGGGCGACCGGTGGCGGACAACGAGCCGGGCCTGCTGGCGGTGCGCGGGCCGGTGGGCTGCCGCTACCTGGCCGACCCGCGGCAGGGCGAGTACGTACGGAACGGCTGGAACCTGACCGGGGACACCTACGTGCGCGATCCGGAGGGCTACTTCCGGTACGTCGCCCGCGCCGACGACATGATCATCTCCTCGGGGTACAACATCGCGGGTCCGGAGGTCGAGGAGGCCATGCTGCGCCACCCGGACGTGGTGGAGGCGGCGGTCGTCGGCCGGCCCGACGAGCGGCGCGGGCAGGTCGTGGTGGCGTACACCGTGCTGCGGGAGGGGGTGGTGCTGGGCGAGGAGGAACTGCGGACCTTCGTCCGCGGTGAGCTGGCCCCGCACAAGTGCCCGCGTTCCTTCGTCTTCCTACCGGCGCTGCCGCGGACGGCGACCGGCAAACTCCAACGGTTCCGGCTGCGCGATCTAGAGTGAACCCGTGGCCGAGCAGCACACTCCGCGATCCCTGATCGTCACCTTCTACGGCGCCTACGGTCGGTCCTTCGAGGGCCCCGTACCGGTGTCCGCCCTGGTCCGCCTGCTGGGCGCGGCCGGAGTCGACGCGCCCTCCGTCCGTTCGTCGGTGTCCCGGCTGAAACGCCGCGGGTTCCTGGAGCCCGCGCGGGCCGCGGACGGCGCGGCCGGGTACGTCCTGTCCGAGGAGGCCCGCCAGCTGCTGGAGGACGGCGACCGGCGGATCTACGGCCGCGTTCCCGTCTCGGAGGAGTGGCTCGTCGCGGTGTTCTCCGTCCCGGAGCAGGAACGGCACAAGCGGCACCTGCTGCGGTCCCGGCTGGCCCGGCTGGGCTTCGGGGCCGTCGCGCCCGGCGTCTGGATCGCCCCGGCGCACCTGGCCGGGGAGACCGGCCACACGCTGGAGCGCCTGCACCTGACGGCGTACGTGGAGCTGTTCCGCGGCGGCCACCTCGGCTTCGCCCCGACGGCCGAGGCCGTGGCCCGCTGGTGGGACCTGGCGGCGCTGGCCAAGCAGCACGAGGAGTTCCTCGACCTGCACGAACCGGCCCTGCGGGCGCTGCGGCCCGGCTCCGCGCCCGACCCGGAGGAGGCCTACCGGACGTACCTCCTGGCGCTGGACACCTGGCGGCGGCTGCCCTATGCGGACCCGGGACTGCCGCGCGACCTGCTGCCGGCCGACTGGCCGGGCGACCGGGCGGCGGCGGTCTTCGCCGAGCTCCACGCGCGACTGCGCGGGACGGGCGCGCTGTTCGTGCTGGAGTAGGGCGCTCGGGGGCGGGCACTCCGGGGCGGGCCGCGGGCCGTGCGGGCCACCGGGCCCTCCCCCGGCGAAAACTCCGGTGCGCCCGCCCCGCGGGGCCGGGCACGATGGGTCATGACCTGGACCTTCAGCAATGATCTGGCGGCCTTCCTGGCCGTCGCGCGCCCGGCCGTGGCCGCGCAGCCCGTCGTCAACACCATCCTGCTGACCGTCGCCGATTCGCTGGAGCGGCGCGGCCCCCACGCCCACGGCCCCGCCGATCCCGTCTTCGGCTGGTGGACCGGCCCCGACGGGGCCGTCGCCGGCGGGCTGCTGCGCACGCCGCCGTTCCCGCTGCTGCTCGGCGCGCTGCCCCCGGAGGCCTTATCGGCGTTGGGGGCCGACCTCACCGCGGAGCCGCTGCTCGCGGGGGTCGACGGCGTCGACGCCCGCAGCGCGGACGCGCGGACCCTGGCCGGGGCGTGGGGGGCGCCGGTCCGGGTCGTGGAGAAGACCCGGCTGTACCGGCTGGGGACCCTGGCCGCCCCGCAGCCGTTGCCGCCGGGGCGGGCCCGGCCCGCGCGGGAGGCCGACCTGCCGCTGCTGCTGGAGTGGGTCACGGAGTTCAACCGGGAGGTCGACAGCCCGGGCACGGCCTCCGCGGCCGCCCTGCGCGACCGGATCTCGTACGGCGGTTTCCTGTTGTGGGAGCACGCGGGCACCCCGGTGTCCGTGGCGGCCTTCTCCCGCCCGATCGGCTCCGCCTCCCGGATCGGCCCGGTGTACACGCCGCCGCGGGAGCGCGGCCGGGGGTACGCCGCGGGGGTGACGCACGCCGCGACCGAGGGGGCGCGGGCGGCCGGCGCGCGCGAGGTGCTGCTCTTCACCGACCTGGCGAACCCGACCAGCAACGGCGTCTACCAGCGGCTGGGCTACGTCCCGTGCGACGACCGGGTCCGGCTGGAGGTGGTGTGACCGCGTGCCCCCCGGGTCGTCAGCCCCGGCCCGTCGGGGGTTTGCGGCTGCCCGCGCGGTACGGGTCGGGCCAGGGGGCCGCCGGGCCCGCGTAGTCCTGGTCGGCGGCCGCGTGCAGGGTCCAGTTCGGGTCGTAGAGGTGGGGGCGGCCGACGGCGCACAGGTCGGCGCGACCGGCGAGGAGCAGGGAGTTGACGTCGTCCCAGGAGGAGATGGCGCCGACCGCGATGACGGGGACGCCGAGGGCGTTGCGGATCCGGTCGGCGTGCGGGGTCTGGTAGGAGCGCCCGTACTCGGGGCGTTCGTCGGCCACGACCTGGCCGGTGGACACGTCCACGGCGTCGGCGCCGTGGGCGGCGAAGGCGGCGGCGATCCGCTCGGCCTCCTCCGGAGTGGTGCCGCCGGGCGCCCAGTCGGTGGCGGAGAGCCGGACGGTCATGGGCCGGTCCTGCGGCCAGACCTCGCGGACCGCGTCGAAGACCTCCAACGGGAACCGCAGCCGGTTCTCCAGGGGGCCGCCGTAGGCGTCGTCGCGCTGGTTGGTGAGCGGGGAGAGGAACCCGGACAGCAGGTAACCGTGCGCGCAGTGCAGCTCCAGCAGGTCGAACCCGCAGTCCGCGGCGCGTACGGCGGCCGCCGCGAACTCGGAGCGGATCGCGCCGAGGTCGTCGGTGGTGAGGGCGCGCGGGACGGCCGAGACGCCCGGCTTCCAGGGCAGGGCGGAGGCCGCGACGAGCGGCCAGTTGTCCTGCGGGAGGGGTTCGTCCATGCCCTCCCACATCACGCGCGTCGAGCCCTTGCGGCCGGAGTGGCCGAGTTGGACGCCGAGGGCCGCCCCGGGCGCGGAGGTGTGGACGAAGTCCACGATCCGCTTCCAGGCCGCGGCCTGGTCGGCCGTCCACAGACCCGCGCAGGCGGGCGTGATGCGGCCCTCGGGGCTCACGCAGACCATCTCGGTCATGACGAGTCCGGCGCCGCCCAGGGCCCGCGCGCCCAGGTGCACGAGGTGGAAGTCGCCGGGCACCCCGTCGCGCGCGGAGTACATGTCCATGGGCGAGACGACGACGCGGTTGCGCAGGGTCAACCCCCGCAGGGTGAACGGGGTGAACATCGGCGGCGTTCCCGAGCCGAGCGGGTCCTGCGGGTCCTGCTGCGGGCAGCCGAAGTCGCGTTCCACCGCGCGGGTGAAGCGGGGGTCGCGCAGCCGGAGGTTGTCGTGGGTGACGCGGCGGCTGCGGGTGAGCAGGTTGAAGGCGAACTGTCGGGCGGGCTGGGCGACGTAGGAGTCGATCTCCTCGAACCAGCGCATGCTGGCCGCGGCCGCCCGCTGGGTGCTGGCCACGGCGGGGCGCCGGTCCTCCTCGTACGCCGCGAGGGCCTCCGGTACGCCGCGCCCGCCGGCCCGCGCCGCCGCCAGGGCGTCGGCGAGCGCGAGGGCGTCCTCGACGGCGAGTTTGGTGCCGGAGCCGATGGAGAAGTGGGCGGTGTGCGCGGCGTCGCCGACGAGGGCGACGTTCCCGTGCGACCACTGGCCGCAGACGACGGTCGGGAAGCGGGTCCACGCCGAGCGGTTGCCGCGCAGGGGTCGTCCCCGCAGGGCGTCGGCGAAGGTCTTGGCGCAGCGGGCCGCCGACTCGTCCTCGTCGCAGAGGTCGAACCCGGCCGCGCGCCACACCTCCTCGCGCATCTCGACGATCACGGTGGAGGCGTCGGCGGAGTACGGGTAGGCGTGCAGCTGCATGACGCCGTGCTCGGTCTCGGCGATCTCGAAGCGGAACGCGTCGAAGGCGAAGTCCGCGGCGAGCCAGATGTAGCGGCAGCGTCCCTCGGTGACGGTGGGCCGGAAGTGCGCGGCGCCTGTGGTGCGGGTGGCGCTGTGCACCCCGTCGGCGGCGACGACCAGGTCGTGGGTCGTGGCGAGGGCGAAGGCGTCGGGGGCCCCGGCACGGAAGCGGAGGCGGACCCCGAGGCCGGCGCAGCGCTCGTGCAGGATCTCCAGCAGTCGGCGCCGACCGAGCGCGGCGAAGCCGTGCCCGCCGGAGGTCAGCAGCCGGCCGCGGTGCACGACGTCGACGTCGTCCCAGCGGACGAACTCGGCGCCCAGCGCGGTGTGGACGACGCTGTCGGCCCGTTCGATGCCGCCCAGGGTCTCGTCGGACAGGACGACGCCGAAACCGAAGGTGTCCTCGGGCGCCCGCCGCTCCCAGACCTCGACGGAGTGGCCCTGCCGGGCCAGGAGTGCGGCGGTGTACAGACCGCCCGGTCCCCCGCCGACGACGGCCACCCGCAGGGCGCTCGTGGTCATCCGGCTACCTGCCCTTCCACTCCGGCGGGCGCTTCCCGGTGAAGGCCGCGTGGAACTCCGCGTAGTCCTGGCCGTGCATGAGGAGGGCCTGGGTGTTGGCGTCCAGCTCGACCGACGCGGCCAGCGGCATGTCGAGTTCCGCGGTCAGCAGGGCTTTGGTCTGGGCGTGGGCGAGGGCGGGTCCGGCGGCGAGGCGGGCGGCCAGTTCGGCGGCCCGGGCGTCGGCCTTGCCCTCGTCGACGAGTTCGCTGAGCAGTCCGATGCGCTCCGCCTCGGGGGCCCGTACGGGCTCTCCGAGCATCAGGAGCCGGGTGGCGTGGCCGAGGCCGACGACCCGGGGCAGCAGGTAGGCGGCGCCCATGTCGCCGCCGGAGAGTCCCACCCGGGTGAAGAGGAACGCGAAGCGGGCGGTGGGGTCGGCGATCCGGAAGTCGGCGGCGAGCGCGAGGACGGCGCCGGCGCCGGCGGCCACCCCGTGCACGGCGGCGATCACCGGGAAGGGGCATTCGCGGATCGCGCGGACCACCTGGCCGGTCATCCGGTTGAAGTCGAGGAGTTCGGCGGTGTCCATGGCGAGGGTGGCGCCGATGATCTCGTCCACGTCCCCGCCGGAGCAGAAGCCGCGTCCCTCGCCGGCCAGGACGAGGGCGCGCACGGAGCGTTCGCGGGACAGTTCGGCGAGCAGGTCGCGCAGGTCGGCGTAGGCGCCGAAGGTGAGCGCGTTCAGCTTCTCGGGGCGGTCGAGGGTGACGGTGGCCACGCCGTCCTGCCGGGTCACCCGCAGGTGGCGCCACCGTTCGGTCGCTGGTGTGGAACCGGTGAAGGGGCTCACGGAACCGACGGTATCACCGACTCTTGACCACCGTCACAGAAACGCGACAGATGGGTTGCGGGGGCCGGGTGTGACGAAGGTCCCGCCCGACCGGTGACCGTGGTTGCCCGCCGTTCGGCCGGGGTGCCCTACGGGGCGCCGACGAAGGTTCGTATGGTTGAAAGCGGGAGTTCCCCTCCCCGCAACCGGGCGGCCCCTCCCGCGCCGGGACGATCCGCCCCGCGAGCCATCGCACACCCACGGAAACGGAGGCATGCCGTGCCCGATCCCGCCGCCTGGCGGATCGCCCTCCCGCACACGGCCGCCGCCGTGCCCCTCGCCCGGGCCCTGGTCCGGACCGCGCTCACGGAGGCCGAGCCGGCCGCGGACAGCGACACCGCGGAACTGCTGACGGCCGAGCTGGTCGCCAACGCCGTGGAGCACACCGCCGAGGGCGCCGGCATCCAACTGGTCGTGGAACTCCTGGCGAACGGCTGCCAGGTCGAGGTCCACGACGGGGACCCGTACCCGCCGGGCGACCTGACGGCCCGCCCGGACGACACGCATCCGGACCCCTGGCAGGAGCACGGCCGCGGCCTGCTGCTGATCCGGACGCTGAGTTCCGCCTGCGGCCACCGCCGTACCGCTCACGGCAAGGCCGTCTGGTTCACCCTCGTGGCGCGCGCCGCGGCCGGCACGGAGCCGTGCGTGCCGCGGCCCCGCGCATGACTATGCGAGCGGCTTCGCGAGCGTGGCCACCAGGACGGCCTTGATCGTGTGGAGGCGGTTCTCGGCCTGGTCGAAGACGACGGAGTGGGCCGATTCGAACACCTCGTCCGTGACCTCCAGCGAGTCCAGGCCGTACCGCTCGTGCACGTCGCGCGCGACCTCGGTCCCGAGGTCGTGGTAGGCGGGCAGACAGTGGAGGAACCTCACGTCCGGGTTGCCCGTCGCCCGCAGCACGTCCATCGTCACGGCGTAGGGGGCCAGCGCCCGGATCCGCTCGGCCCAGACCTCCTTGGGCTCGCCCATGGAGACCCACACGTCGGTGGCCACGAAGTCGGCCTGCGCCACGCCTTCCGCCACGTCCTCGGTGAGGGTGATCCGGGCCCCGGAGGCGGCGGCCAGCTCGCGGGCCCGCGCGACGACGGCCTCGGTCGGCCAGTACTCCTTGGGCGCGACGATCCGTACGTCGATGCCCAGCAGCGCCCCGGTCACCAGGTAGGAGTTGCCCATGTTGAAGCGCGCGTCGCCGAGGTAGGCCAACGCGGTCCGCTCCAGCGGCTTCGTGCCGTGCTCGGTGATCGTGAGCACGTCGGCGAGCATTTGCGTGGGGTGCCAGTCGTTCGTCAGGCCGTTGAAGACGGGCACGCCGGCATGGGCGGCAAGCTCCTCGACCGCCGCCTGACTGTCACCCCGGTACTCGATCCCGTCGAACATCCGGCCCAGGACGCGCGCCGTGTCGCGGACGGACTCCTTGTGCCCCATCTGGGAGCCGGAGGGGTCCAGGTACACGGTGGCGGCGCCCTGGTCCGCGGCGGCGACCTCGAAGGCGCAGCGGGTGCGCGTGGAGGTCTTCTCGAAGATCAGCGCGATGTTCCGGCCCGCCAGGCGCCGCTCCTCGGTCCCGGCCTTCTTCGCCGCCTTGAGTTCGGCCGCCAGCTCGACCAGGCCGCGGAACTCGGCGGCGGTGAAGTCGAGCTCCTTGAGGAAACTGCGGCCGAAGAGGTCGGTGGCCATGGGGACTCTCCAGTGTGACGCTGACAGGGGATGATGGAAGTCTATACGATCCCCTGTATTGATATACAGAGCCGGGGGCGGGTGGGCGCGCGAGCCGGGCCGGGCGGCCTCAGACGGCGTCCCGCTCGACCGGGCAGCTCATGCACCGCGGCCCGCCGCGGCCGCGGCCCAGCTCGCTGCCGGGGATCTCGATCACCTCGATGCCCTCCCGGCGCAGGTGCGTGTTGGTGGTCACGTTCCGCTCGTACGCGACGACCACCCCCGGTTCGACGGCCAGCACGTTGCAGCCGTCGTCCCACTGCTCGCGTTCCGCCGAGTGCACGTCCTGCGTGGCCGTGAGGACGCGGATCTTGCCGAGCCCGAGGGCCTCCGCGATCGCCTTGTGCATGTGCTCCGGCGCGTGGTCGCTCACCCGGAGCCCGAGGCCCCCCTCCCCCGGCCGGATCGTGTAGGAGCGGAGCATGCCCAGCCCCGCGTACTGGGTGAAGGTGTCCGCGTCGACCATCGTCATCACCGTGTCCAGGTGCATGAAGGCCCGCCGCTTGGGCATGTCGAGCGCGACGATGACGGTGGCCGACCCGGCGGCGAACAGGCCCCGCGCGAGCATCTCCACCGCCTGCGGGGTGGTGCGCTCGCTCATCCCGATCAGCACGGCGCCGTTCCCGATGACCAGGACGTCCCCGCCCTCGATCGTCGACGGGTAGTCGGACTGCCCCTGCGACCAGTAGTGGAAGGCGCCGGAACCCGTGAACAGCGGGTGGTGCCGGTAGATCGCCTCGAAGTGCACCGTCTCGCGCTGCCGGGCCGGCCAGCGCATCGCGTTGATCGACACCCCGTCGTAGATCCAGGCCGAGGTGTCGCGCGTGAAGAGGTGGTTCGGGAGCGGCCCCAGCAGGAAGTCGTCGAGGTCCATCGCGTGGAAGCGCACCGACACCGGTTCGGGGTGCCGCTCCAGGAACTCCCGCTTCGTCATGCCGCCGACGAGCGCCTCGGCGAGGTCGGCCGGGGAGAGACCGTCGAACGCCGCTCTCAGATGGCCGGTGGCGAGCGGCCCGTACTCCTTCTCGTCGAAGACCCGGTCCAGTACGAGGTTCCTCGCCTCGGGGATGCCGAGGGACTCCCGCAGCAGGTCGCCGAACAGGTGCACGGCGACGCCCCGGTCGCGGAGCACGTCGGCGAAGCCGTCGTGTTCCTGACGGGCCCTGCGCACCCACAGCACATCGTCGAAGAGCAGGGCGTCCTTGTTGCTTGGTGTGAGCCGCTTCAGCTCCAGATCGGGCCGGTGGAGGATGACGCGGCGAAGCCGCCCGGTCTCGGAGTCGACATGGAATCCCATGCCCTACACGTTCCCAGACCGGGCTGCTTTTCGAACGCGCTACGGCCGGGCGGTCTCAGCGCAGGCCGAGGAGCGCGGTCGGGGCGCCGATCAGCTCCGGGGTGGTCAGGCCCAGCTTGGGCGTGGTCAGGTTCGGGATCCCGTAGTTGCTGCCGTCCGGCATCGTCAGCGGGGCGCCGACGATCGCACCGGGGCCACGGGCCAGCAGGGTCGTCGCCGGGGACTCCAGGGAACCCTCGCCGTCCGTCTCTGGCGTGCCCGCCAGGTTCGGCACGGGCGAGGTGACGTTGGTGCCGCCGAGGTCGGTGCCGATGGGCACCACCGGGATCAGTGGGGTCGGGAGCAGGTCGCCGGTGTGGTGGCGGGGCGCCTCGGGGGCGCCGACGATCGGGACGGGCACCGAGGTGGCCACGCGGGGGGTGGCCACGCCCAGCGTGGTCTCCACGGCGTCCAGCGGGACACCCACCGGCACCGACTGGGCGACGGCCGGTGAGGCCGCACCGGCCGCGGCCATACAGGTCATGAGTGCCGCAAGGCTTCCGCGCGCGGTCATCTTCATAAGTGACGTTCCGTCCTTCCAGGGTTGCGGACATTCCGCTGCCCTGGATGAACGATCCCGCCGGGGGTTTCCCCGGCGTTCTCCGCTCAAGTTCCCCCATACGGCCTACTTCGCGGGCATCGCGTGTACGGGACCGGGCGGGGCCGCGTAAGGGCCGGGTGCAGATCCGGTCCGCTCGTCCCGGGCGCCTCCACCCCCGGCAGCAGCCGCACGTCGTGGTCGTGGCGCCGCCGACGAGGGAACGGTAGGGGACCGGCTCGTCGGTGAACAGTCCGGCCGGCCGCCGGCCGTACTCCCGCCGGGCTCCGGCGAACCGTTCCTCCGGGAGTTCGTTCGCGGCGTACACGGCGAACGGTTCCGGGGGTGCCATGCCGGTGAACCGGAACAGGCCGTGCCGCAAGGGGTGCAGGACGTCGGCCGACCGCCCGTGGATCCCGCGGTCATCGGCGGACCGTCCTCGCCGAGCGCCGGGTTCCGGCGGATCCGGGCCACCGGCGAGGTCATGACGTGCGCGGCCGGGCGCGAGCGGCCGCGGCATCCGCTGACCGGACCGCACACGGAGCGGGACCCGGACCGGATCCGGGCCCCGCTCGTGTCACCGGCCTGTGACCGCCGCCCTCACAGACGGGGGTCGACCGGCTCCGACTCCAGGGCGAGCACCGCGAAGACCGCCTCGTGGACCCGCCACAGCGGCTCCCCGGCCGCGAGCCGGTCGAGGGCCTCCAGACCCAGCGCGTACTCGCGCAGGGCGAGGGAGCGCTTGTGCCCGAGGAACCGGCCGCGCAGACGCTCCAGGTGGTCGGGGCGCGTGTACTCCGGACCGTAGATGATCCGCAGGTACTCACGGCCGCGGACCTTGACGCCGGGCTGGACCAACCGGCCCTTGCCGTCCCGGGCGTAGGCCCGGAGCGGCTTGACGACCATGCCCTCGCCGCCCGACGCCGTCAGGTCGAGCCACCAGTCGGTGGCCGCCTTCACCGACGCCTCGTCGCCGGTGTCCACGAACACCCGGCCGGTGCGGCGCAGCAGTCCGGTGCCGGCGCTCTCGTCCGCCGCCGCCAGCCGGTCCAGCCAGGCCAGCTGCTCGTCGTGGGGCACGGTCGCCAGGGAGCGCCCGGCCGCCGCGAGCAGCTGGAACGGCGCGAACCGTACGCCGTCCAGCCCGTCCGTGGTCCAGCAGTAGCGCCGGTACGCCTCGGTGAAGGCGGCGGCGTCGGTGGCCCTGCCCCGCTGCCGCTCCAGCAGGGGGCCGAGCTCGACGCCCCGGGCGGTGGCCGCCTCCAGGGCGGCCACGGCGTCCGGGAGGACGGTGCGCGAGGCCGCGCCGACGGCGGCGTACTGGTTGCGGAGCAGGCCGGTGGACTTCAGCGACCAGGGCAGCAGCTCCCCGTCGATGAGCAGCCAGTCCGTGTCGAGCTCGGCCCAGAGCCCGGCGGCGTCGACCGCGCCGCGCAGCCGACCGAGGAACTCCTCGGTGACCTCGGCCTCCTGGAAGAAGGGCCGGCCGGTGCGGGTGTAGAGGGAGCCGGTGACTCCGCCGTCCACGCCGAACCTCTCCCGCGCCGCGTCGGCGTCGCGGCACAGCAGGACCGTGGCCCGGGAGCCCATGTGCTTCTCCTCGCACACGACCCGCTCGACGCCGTCCGCGCGGTACTGGGCGAAGGCCTCGGCCGGGTGCTCCAGGAAGGACCCGTCGGCGGCTCCGTCGCGGGCGTCCTCCTTCGCGGTCGCGGTCGGCGCCATCGTCGGCGGGAGGTAGGGCACCAGTCTCGGGTCCACGGCGAAGCGGCTCATGACCTCCAGGGCCGCGGCCGCGTTCTCCTCGCGGACGGTGATGTTGCCCAGGTGTCCGGTCTCCACGACGCGGCGGCCGTGGACGTCGGCGAGGTCGAGCGGACGGCCTTCGTGGCCGCCCGGCGCCGCGGTGACGAGCGGCTTGACCGGCTCGTACCAGACCTTCTCGGCCGGTACGTCGACCAGTTCGCGCTCCGGCCAGCGCAGGGCGGTCATCCGGCCGCCGAAGACGGCTCCGGTGTCGAGGCAGATGGTGTTGTTGATCCAGGTGGTGTCCGGGACGGGGGTGTGGCCGTAGACGACGACGGCCTTGCCGCGGTAGTCCTCGGCCCACGGGTAGCGCACGGGCAGGCCGAACTCGTCGGTCTCGCCGGTGGTCTCGCCGTAGAGCGCGTGCGAGCGGACCCGGCCGGAGGTGCGGCCGTGGTACTTCTCGGGCAGCCCGGCGTGGCAGACCACCAGCCGGCCGCCGTCGAGGACGTAGTGGCTGACGAGGCCGGCGATGAACTCCCGTACCTCCTTGACGAACTCCTCCGGCTCCCGGTCGAGCTGCTCGATGGTCTCGGCGAGGCCGTGGGTCCGCTGGACCTTGGAGCCCTTGAGGTGTCGGCCGAGCTTGTTCTCGTGGTTTCCGGGGACGCACAGTGCGCGGCCCGCCTTGACCATGCCCATCACCCGGCGCAGGACGCCGGGGCTGTCCGGGCCGCGGTCGACGAGGTCGCCCACGAAGACGGCGGTGCGGCCCTCGGGGTGGACGCCGTCGCGGTAGCCGAGCTTGGTGAGCAGGGTCTCCAGCTCGGAGGAACAGCCGTGGATGTCACCGATGATGTCGAAGGGGCCGGTGAGGTGGGTGAGGTCGTTGAAGCGCTTCTCCAGGACCACCTCGGCCGACTCGACCTCCTCCACCGAGCGCAGGACGTGCACCTTGCGGAAGCCCTCGCGCTCCAGTCCGCGCAGCGAACGGCGCAGCTCGCCGCGGTGCCGCTGGATGACCCGACGCGGCAGTCCGGCCCGGTCGGGGCGGGCGGCGTTGCGTTCGGCGCAGACGGCCTCGGGCAGGTCGAGGACGATGGCGATGGGCAGCACGTCGTGCTCGCGGGCCAGGGCGACGAGCCCCCGGCGGGCCTCGGCCTGGACGCTGGTCGCGTCGACGACGGTGAGACGGCCCGCGGCGAGGCGCTTGCCGGCGATGTGGTGCAGGACGTCGAAGGCGTCCCGGCTGGCGCTCTGGTCGTTCTCGTCATCGGCGACCAGGCCCCGGCAGAAGTCGGAGGAGAGGACCTCGGTCGGCTTGAAGTGCTTGCGGGCGAAGGTCGACTTGCCCGATCCGGTGGCCCCGATCAGCACGACGAGGGACAGGTCGGTGACGGGAAGTACGCGACGTGTGTCGCCGGGGGTCTCGGTGACGCTCATGCCGCCTCGCCCTCCTTCGGGGTCTCGGTGCCGGTGGTGCCGGTGCCGGCGGTGGTGGTGCCGGCGGTGGTGGTGCCGGTTGCGGTTGCGGTTGCGGTTGCGGTGCGGGTGTCCGGGGCGCCGTGCGCCTGGGTGAAGACCGCCATCTGGGTCGGCGGGCCGACCTCGGGGTCGTCGTCGCCGACGGGTACGTACGCGACGGTGTACCCGTACCGACCCGCGACCTCCCCGGCCCAGGTCCGGAACTCCTCGCGGGTCCATTCGAAGCGGTGGTCGCGGTGGCGGACGTGCCCGGCGGGCAGGGACTCCCAGCGGACGTTGTACTCGACGTTCGGGGTGGTCACGAGGACGGTCCGGGGGCGGGCCGAGCCGAAGACGGCGTACTCCAGCGCGGGCAGCCTCGGCAGGTCGAGGTGCTCGATGACCTCGCTGAGCACCGCGGCGTCGTAGCCGACGAGCCGCTTGTCGGTGTAGGCGAGCGAGCCCTGCAGGAGCCGGACGCGGGAAGCCTGCCGCTCCCCCATCCGTTCCGGCCGAAGTCGCTTGGCGGCCGTGCCGAGCGCCCGCATCGACACGTCGACGCCGACGATCTCGGTGAACGAGACGTCCTTGAGCAGTGCCTGGACCAACTGGCCCTGCCCGCAGCCCAGGTCGAGGACCCGGCTCGCGCCGGCGGCGCGCAGCGCGGCAAGGAGGGCGTCGCGCCGCCGCACCGCGAGCGGCACCGGCCGGTCCTCGGTGTCCCGGGACTCGTCGACGGCGTTGTCGAGTTCCTCCACCTCGCTGCCGTCGGCCTCGGCCAGCCGGGCCAGTTCCAGCCGCTCCAGGGCGTTCTGGGTGAGCCGCTTGTGGCGGGCCAGGTAGCGGGCGGTGATGAGCGCGTGCTCGGGGTGCGCGGCGAGCCAGCCGTCCCCGGCGCGCAGCAGCTTGTCGACCTCGTCGGGGGCGATCCAGTAGTGCTTGGCGTCGTCGAGCACCGGCAGCAGGACGTACAGCTGGCGCAGGGCGTCGTCGAGCTTCAGCTCGCCCTCCAGGACGAGGCGCACGTAGCGGCTGTCCCCCCATGCGGGGAACTGCTCGTCGAGCGCGATGGGCTCGGTCCGTACCGTCCGCCAGCCGAGCGGGTCGAAGAGGCGGTGCACCAGCTCGGAGCCGCCGCGGGCGGGCAGGACCGGGATCTCGATGCGCAGCGGGAGCGGCCGGGAGGGCAGTTCGGGCCGGGCGGCGCACACGCCCTTCAAGGCGGTGCGGAACACCCCGCTGAGGGCGACGGCGAGCAGCGAGGAGGCCGCGTAGGGCCGGTCGTTGACGTACTGCGCGAGGGCGGCGTCGGGGGCTCCGCCGCGACCCTTGCCCTGACCGCGCCGCACGAGTGCGACGGGGTCCACCTCCAGCAGCAGCGCGGCCGTGCACCGCTCCGCCGTGGCCTCGGGGTAGAACACGTGGGCCGTGCCGTGGGAGGTGGAGAACGACTGCGCCTTCCCGGGGTGCTTGTGCAGCAGGAAGCCCAGGTCAGTGGCAGGTTTCTCGGTCGTGCCGGTCGCGCTGATCGTCAGGAACATGCGTTTCAGTATGTGTCGCGGCGCGCTCGCGGCCCACTGCTTTTCGACCCGGCCGGCGGCCGTCGCGCCCGTTGCCCTCCGGCCGGTCGGACGCCCCCTCGGCGGGGGCCGCTCCGCCGGTCACGGAAGGGTCAGGGCCGGCCCCGTCCGGTGAGGGCGGTGCGCAGTCGCGCGATGCCGTCCGGGGTGATGCGGCAGCAGCCGCCGACGAGCCGGGCTCCGGCGCGCTCCCAGGCCGCGGTGGGCCAGGCGTCGCCGGGTGGCGGGGCGTGCCAGGTCCGGGTGGCCGCGTCCCAGACGGAGCCGTCGTTCGGGTAGGCCAGCAGCGGCTTGTCCGTCACCGCGGCGGCCGCTTCGAGGGCGGGCAGCACCTCCGCCGGATCACAGCAGTTGACGCCGACCGCGATCACCTGGGGGGCCTCGGCGGCGAGCGCGAACGCTTCGGCGAGCGGCTGGCCGGCCCGGGTGCGGCCGGCCTCGACGGTGTAGCTCAACCAGGCCCGGGCCCCCGCCCCGGCGAGTACGTCGACCAGTGCCTCGGCCTCGTCGGTGTCCGGGACGGTTTCCAGGGCCAACACGTCCGGCGCCCCCGGGCCGTTCGCCGGCAGCGCCTCGATCCGGGGGCGGTGGAAGGCCGCCAGTTCGCGCACGGTGAGGCCGTACCGGCCCCGGTACTCGGAACCGTCCGCGAGGACCGCCCCGTACGGGCCCACCGAGGCGGCCACCCAGACCTCGTGGTCCGCCGCCCGTGCCGCGGCGTCGGCCAGGGCGACGCCGCGGCGCAGCAGGGCGGCCGCGCGCGGGTGGTCGGGGCCGATCTGGTAGCCGGCCGTGGTCAGTACCTCGGCGCCGGCCCGCGCGTACGCCGTGTGGGCGGCTTCGACCTGGTCCGGGCGTTCGGCGAGGACCCGGCCCGTCCAGAGGTCGCCGGACAGGTCGCAGCCCTGGTCGGCGAGCTGGTTGCTCAGTCCGCCGTCCAGGAGCACGGTGCGGTGGGCCAGGGCTGCGGCGAGCGGGCCGGTGGCGCGGGGCATGTCGGTGGGCTCCCTTCCGGTCTCAGCCGAGCTGGGACAGCACCCGGGCGGAGATCAGCTCCAGGTGGTCCAGGTCGTCGAGGTCGAGGATTTGGAGGTAGACCCGGGAGGAGCCGATCGCGGCGTAGGTGCCGATCTTCTCGACGACCTCGTCCGGCGAGCCGGCCAGACCGTTGGCCTTGAGTTCGTCGACCTCGCGGCCGATGGCGGCGGCCCGGCGTGCCACCTCGGCGTCGTCCTTGCCCACGCACACGACGAGGGCGTTGGAGTAGACGAGTTCGTCCGCCTTGCGGCCCGCCTCGGCGGCGGCGTCCCTGACCCGGGCGAACTGCCGGCGGCTGTCCTCGATCGAGGCGAACGGCATGTTGAACTCGTCCGCGTAGCGGGCGGCGAGGCGCGGGGTGCGCTTCGCGCCGTGCCCGCCGACGAGGACGGGCACCTTGGCCTGGGCGGGCTTGGGCAGGGCGGGCGAGTTCTCCACCTGGTAGTGCTTGCCCCGGTAGTCGAACGTGGCGCCGGGCGCGGTGGCCCACAGGCCGGTGACGATGGCCAGTTGCTCCTCCAGCCGGGACATCCGCTCCGCGGGGAAGGGAATCCCGTACGCCTTGTGCTCCTCCTCGAACCAGCCCGCGCCCAGCCCGAGCTCGATCCGACCGCCGGACATCCGGTCGACCTGCGCCACCTGGATCGCGAGGACGCCGGGCAGCCGGAAGGTGCCGGCCGTCATCAGGGTGCCGAGCCGGATCCGCTTGGTCTCGCGGGCCAGGCCCGCGAGGGTGATCCAGGCGTCCGTGGGGCCGGGCAGGCCGTCGGCGGAGCCCATCCGCAGGTAGTGGTCGGAGCGGAAGAACGCGTCGAAGCCCAGGTCCTCGGTGGCCTTGGCGACGGTCAGGAGGGTCTCGTAGTCGGCACCCTGCTGGGGTTCGGTGAAAATGCGAAGATCCATGCCCCCCATCCTGCCCGTCCCCCTCCCCTGCCGGGTGAATCTGCGTCAACCGGACGCGGCGCCCTCCGGCCCGCCAGTGACCAGCACGGATGGGGATCGTTGGCTCGGACGGAGCCGGACCGCCGGCCCGCGCGCCGGCGGCTCACCGTCCGGTGCGTCCACCGCCCCCTCCCGCTGGGAGGGGCCAGGGCCGAGGAGGCCGCCATGTCCCACGAGGCCGTGCCGGAAACCCGCCACCAGACCGGATCGACCGGACGGGCAGCACACGACGACGCACGCCAGGAGTCCGCGGTACCCGCCCAGGGCGGCGCGCCGCAGGGTCTGCTCCAGCAGATGGAGGAGCTGTTGGAGGCGCTGAACGCCGATCTGTCGCAGCTCGACGCGGACCTCCAGCACTCCGCGGACCGCACTTCCCCGGCCGCCCCGCCGGCCCCGGGCCACCGCACCCACGACGGCGAGCGCCACTGAGACCCGTTGCTCCGCCCGTGCGGGGGTCCCGTCGCGCGCGGCGGGACCCCACTGGAATCCACTCGCGCCCGCTCGCACCGGCCACCCACATCCGGCACCCGGCACCCGGCACCCGGCACCCGCGCGAACTCTGCCCGCCCGATGGCCCCGCACGTGCGCGACCTACGCACCCGCTCGGCCCTCCCAGCCTGGGCCCCGCCCGTCGGCCCGCGGTCTCAGGCGACGCCCGAGGCCGATCCCCGTTCCCGGACGGTCATCCGGCGCAGCAGGGCCCGAACCCGGTCGCTCGATTCGTCCGCCGCGTCGATGGATTCCATGGACTGCCAGTACAGGCTCTCGTCGTCCGTTGCGCAGGCCACGCCGACGAGCGCTATGCCGACCTCGCCGAGCAGCGCCTGAAGCCCCAGGAGCGCCGGGCGTATGTCCGCCACACCGGTCAGTTGCGCCGCTCTCGGCGGCTGCTGGGGCGCCGTGCCCTCGCCCCGCAGTGCGGCCCGGTCGATCACCCCGCAGCCTCTGCCTCCCGCTTCTCCCAGTCCTCGTGCCTCCGCTCTGAGCTCCGGCGGCCCCGTGACCGCCAGCCAGCTCCCCACTCCTTGGGCGAGCGCCTGGGCCTGCCAGGCCTCGCTCACGATGTCCCACGCAGCCCCGCTCTGTGCCAGCGCGTGCCGCCCGGCCGCGATGAGCCGTACCGCATCCATATGCCGTCCCCCGTCCGCACGACATCCGCCGTTCTCCACTACCCAGAGTGAAGGCAACGAGCCAGTAAAGCCAGGGGTATTCGGAAATCTGTGGACACAAAACGTGGTTGTGGACGACGCCATCACTCCGAAGAGTGACGATCAGTGGTCGAGGTTCCGGTCACCGGGAAACGGAGTTCGTTCCTCTCGATCTTCGCGGCGAGCGCGTCCAGCACGTCCACCCCCAGGACCTCACAGAATTGCAGCAGATACGCGAGCACGTCGGCCACCTCGTCGGCCACCTTGTGTGCGGTTTCGGGCTTTTCCATCACCGCGGCGGACTCTTCCGGTGTCAACCATTGGAAGATCTCGACCAGTTCCGACGCTTCCACGCTCAGGGCCACGGCCAGGTTCTTGGGCGTGTGGTACGGACCCCAGCCCCGGGCCTCGGCGAACTCGGCGAGCCGCCGCTGCAACCGGTGGAGCCGCTCCTCCCGCGACTCGCGGGAGCCCTCCCGGGAGCCCGTGGTGAAGTCCTCCGAGCAGTCCGCGGGGAAG
This sequence comes from Streptomyces sp. NPDC057939, assembly GCF_042887545.1. NCBI lineage: Bacteria > Bacillati > Actinomycetota > Actinomycetes > Kitasatosporales > Streptomycetaceae > Streptomyces > Streptomyces sp. NPDC057939. Next base: position 239,516 of record NZ_JBHVPG010000004.1, on the reverse strand, counting down.
TCCTGGCTGTCGTCCATGGGTACGGCGTTCATGGGGACAGGTCTACCACCGAGACGCCCGGAAGATCCCGGGCGGTTCCGGCGGTGTCCTCTCCGATGGCGCCGACCAGCCGGATGTGGCCGCGCGCGCCGGACAGCAGGGCCAGTCGCAACAGTTCGGCGCTCTGGCGCCGGTCGAGCCCGCGATCGAGGTCGTCGGCGAGAACGGTCAGCGCCTGCCGGGCGGACAGCAGTTCGGCGGCGGGGTCCACGGCCAGCACGCCGGGGCCGGTGAGCAGGACCAGGGCCAGCGCCAGGAAGCGGAGTTCGCCCGCGGCGAGCCGGCCGAGTTCGGTGGCGGGGCGCCCGGGACCGCGGTCGAGCAGGCCGGTGACGAGTCCCGTCCGGGCGGCCTGGAACGCGCCGAAGGCCCCGTCCCCGCCGCCCGGTTCGCCCTCGCTGACCCGTACGTCGAGCGCGGCCACCGGGCCGGCGCACCCGGTGCGGGCCGCCGCGGCGAGCAGGGCGTGCCGGGTGCCGCATTCGTGGCGGGTCCGGCGCAGGACGTCGGCCAGGTTGGCGCAGTCGCCGCGCAGCCGGCCCTCGCCGGGCGTGACGGGTCCACGCATCCGCTCGGGGCGGGGGTCGCAGGGGAACACCGAGCGCAGCGCCACCACCACCTGCTCGGCCGCGGCCAGGACGCGCCGCTGTCCGGCGGTGGATCCGGCGACCCGCAGGGGCAGCAGGGCGGTGCCGAGCCGGTCGTCGGGCAGCGGGGCGCGGGTGACGCCGACGGCGCCCCCGGTGAACCAGCCGGCCTGGACGGATCGCCGGCGGGGGTCGCGCAGGGCGGTGCTGAGCAGGATCTGGCCGTCCTGCGAGAGCCGTTCGCCGACGACGCGCAGTTCGGGCTCGGCCTGTACGGCGAGGTCGAGGCGGACCGGCCCGACCGGGCCGTCGACGGTGCAGCCGATCCGGAACCCGCGCCGACCGTCGGCGTCGGGGACCGCCGTTTCGGGGACCCGGGCGACCGGGTCGGGGAACACGTCGTCGAGCGGACTCCCGCAGCCGAGCCCGGCCAGGGCCTGGTAGGCGGCCAGGGCCTGGGACTTGCCGCTGCCGCTCGGCCCGGCGAAGAGGGTGACGGGCCCGAGCGGGAACACCGCGGCCCGGTGCGTCGCGAAGGCGGAGAGGCGCAGTTCGGTGACGGTCGGACGCAGGTGCGTCGGACCGGCGGGCCCGGGCCCGGACCCGGACCCGGCCGTGCCGGCGCGTGCGGGGCCACCGGCCGGCGCGATCGTACCCACCCGACTGCCCGCCCCGACGACCGAACGCGCCGTACCGGCGCCGACGGCGGCCGCGCGCACGCCGGCATCGGCAGCAACGGCCGCGCGCACGCCAGGATCGGACGTGGTGGCCGCGCGCACGCCGGCATCGGCAGCGGCCGGGCGCGTCGGGCCTCCCGTCGCGTCAGCCGGGCGCGCGTGAGCGTCCGACGCCATGGCGGAACGTGGTGGAGCGTCCGACGCAACGGCCGAACGTGGTGGGGCGTCCGTCACCGCGGCCGAGCGTGTGGGGGCATCGGGTGCGGCGGTCGGGCGTGTGGGGGTGTCGGTCGCGGCGGCCGGGGGGCGGCGCGCGTCCAGGGTGACGTCCATGACGGGACGGTACGGGCCGTCGGACCACCCCTGGACGCGGCGAACCGTTCCGTCGCCGCGACCTTCCTACGATCGGGGGACGGCCGCGGCCGCGATTCCCTCGACCTCGGTGCCGACCGGGGCCAGCAGGAAGACGTTCCGGTCGACCCGGTGCATCCCGCTGCCCAGTCCGAAGACCACGCCGCTGCTGAAGTCGAGGATCCGCTTGGCCACTTCGCCGTCCGCACCCGTGAGGTCCAGCAGGACGGGGATCTGCGCGATCAGGTACTCCGCGACCTCGCGCGCGTCGGCGAAGATCTGAACCCGGATCACCACGAAGCGCCGCTGTTCCGCCGCCGCGGCCCCGGGACCCTTGGGGATGGTGCGGTGGTCCACCCGGGAGGGCCATTCGTTGCGACTGCGCAGGGGCACCACCTGCGCGAGTCCCTCCCACTGTTCGTCCGTGACGTCGTACCTGCTCACCGGGCCGCCTCGGCCGTGCGCTTCATGTGCATCCGCCCATCCTCTCGCGTTTCACCCGTTCAGCCCAACACCGACACGAAGCACGTAGGGTCGCCGTCATGACCAATGGCGACGAGGTCCGTACGGTACGCGACATCGCGGGCGCCGGTGCCGCCCACCGGCCCGCCTCCCGACCCGGTCCCCGGGCGCCGATCACCCTGCCCCGACAGCGGGCCGACGCGGTGCGCAACAGGGCCCAGATCCTGGCGGCCGCCGAGCAGTTGTTCACGGAACGCGAACCCCGCAGCGTGACGATGGATCAGATAGCCAAGGCCGCCGGGGTGGGCCGCGCCACCCTCTACCGCCGCTTCCCCGACCCCGCCTCGATCGCGGCCGCACTCCTCTACGAGCACGAACGGATCCTCCAGGAGCGCCTCGCCTACGGTCCGCCCCCGCTGGGACCGGGCGCTCCCCCGGCCCTGCGGCTGGCGGCCTTCTACGCCGCCGCGGTCGAGCACCTGGAGCGACACCTTCCACTGGCCCTGGGCATCCTGCCGGGCCCCGGACGGTTCGCCGCGGCCACGTACGGGCAGTGGCGCGCCCACGTGCGGGGGCTGCTCGGGGCCGCGGGAGCCGCCGACCCCGAGGTCAGCGTGGACGTCCTGCTGAGTCCGCTGGCGCCGGAGGTCTACCAGTTCCAGCGGCACACCCTCGGCTTCCCGCCCGAACGGATCGCCGAGACGCTCGGGCGACTCGCCCGCGGGGTACTCCCGGAGAACCGAATGAGTTAGGTTAGGCATACCTAACTCGCTCCGAGAGGGAGAGATCCGCATGCGCCTGCCCGGTGCCCCCGCCGCCACGCCCCCCGCCCGGCCGACCGAAGCCGAACGGGTCCGGTCCATCCTGGCCGCCGCCCACTCGATGACGGTGGTCGTCGACGGGGTGCGCAGCGAGGTGCGCCAACTGGACGGCGGCGACGTGCTCGGCCGGTTCCACCTGCATCCGGCCGGGCCGGCGGCCGGACATGCCGCGCCGGCGAACGACGACCGTCCCGCCATTCGCCTGGAGTTCACCGACATCGCGCCCACCCCGGTGCGCGACCGGGTCCGGGGGCGCGTCACCGTGCTGGGCCACCTGCTCACCCCCTACGCCGACGAGGGCTCGGCGCCCGGGGACAGCACCTGCGTCGAGTACGGCCGGGCGATCCTGGAAACCTCGGAGGGGACCTCGTACATCGGACTGGAGGAACTGGACGAGGCATGGCCCGATCCGCTCGCCCCCTACGAGGCGGGCATGCTCACCCACCTCCTCGACGACCATCCCGAGCTGGTCACCCTGCTGCTGCGGCTGGTCCGGCCGCTGCCCTCGGCCGCGGTCGTGCGCGCGCTGCCCCTCGCCCTGGACCGGTACGGAATCACCCTGCGGCTGGAGGAGCGGCGCGGCCACCGCGACGTCCGACTGGCCTTCCCCTCCCCCCTGGACGACGTGGAACAGTCGGGCGCCCAGATCCAGGCCCTGCTCAGCGCCGCCCGCCGGCGCTCCCACCGCAACACGCTGCCCGCCTGAAGGGCGTTCGCACGGCTGCGCGCCGGGCGGAAAGCGGAATAGCCTCCGTGGCACCCGGGTTGGGACGACCATGAAGGCAATCACTTATCACGCGTACGGAACCCCCACCCGGTTAGAGCTGGTTGACGCCCCGGAACCGAAGGTCGGCCCCAGCGAGGTGCTGATCCGCGTCAAGGCGGCCGGGGTCAACCCCGTCGACTGGAAGCTCGCCGCGGGATTCCTCGGACACGTCCTCGAAGTGCGCCACCCCGTCATCCCCGGCTGGGACGTGGCCGGGATCGTCGAGGCCGTCGGCCCGGACACCGACGACTACGCCGTCGGCGACGAGGTCTACGGCTACGTCCGCAAGGAATGGGTGCAGCTCGGCACCTACGCCGAGTTCGTCGCCGCGCCCGTCCGCACCCTGGCCCGCAAGCCGCGCGGGCTGACCTTCGAGCAGGCCGCGGGCCTGCCGCTCGCCGGTCTCACCTCGTACCAGGCCATCACCCGCGCGGGCGTCGGAGCCGGTCAGACCGTCGTCATCCACTCCGCCGCAGGCGGCACCGGATCGCTGGGCGTGCAGATCGCGGTGGCCCTCGGCGCCCGGGTGATCGGCACGGCCGGCGCCCACAACCACGACTACCTGCGCGGCCTCGGAGCCGAACCCGTGCTGTACGGGGAGGGCGTCGCCGACCGGATCCGCGCGTTGGCCCCCGAGGGCGTGGACGCCGGGCTCGACTTCTACGGGGAGGGCGGCGTCGAACTCCTCCAGTCCGTGGTCCGCGAGGGCGGCCCGGTCATCTCCATCGCCGACAACGACGCCGGGTCCAAGGGCGCCAAGCACATCTGGGCGCGGGCCGACACGGCCGACCTCACGGCCCTCGCGGAACTCGCCGAGTCGGGGCGGCTCACCGTCAACGTCGAGCACGCCCTGCCGCTCGCGGAAGCCGCCGAGGCCTGGGAACTGAGCGCCCGGGGCCGGACCCGGGGCAAGATCGTCCTCACCGTCTGAGACGGACGGACGGGCGGGCGGCCTGACGGACGGACGGACACCGAGGGCATCCCAACGGCCCGGCACCACCCCGACGGTCCGCCGGAACGCGGTCGCGCTCCGGCGGACCGGACACCGGTGGACCGACGACGAAGGTCGGTGGAAGCCGGGTGGAAGACCGGTGGACCGGCGGCGGAAGACCGGTCGAAGGTCGATGCACCGGCGGTGGAAGAACGGTGGTCCGACGGTGGAACACCGCCGGACCCCGCGCCGCCCGTCAGGAGATGATCGGCCTCCCCGGGCCGCCCAACGACGGGCCGACGGCCCGCAGCGCCCCGGGGGTGCGGCCGTGGCCCCAGCCGATCTCCCTCCGGTAGCTGCCGAGCAGGCCGCTGCCCGCGAGCGCGTCCTCGTCCCGTACGGCCGGGTCCTCGGACTGCGGCCGGGTGAGCGGGGACACGAACAGGGCGTCGACGGGGCAGTTGGCCTCGCACAGGAAACAGGTCTGGCAGTCCTCGTGCCGGGCCAGGAACGGGATCCCGTCCGGGCCGCGCTCGAAGACGTCCGTGGGACAGACCTCGATGCACTTGTCGCAGGCGATGCAGCGCCCGGCGGAGACCAGCTCGATCACACCGCCACCCCCGTCCCGCGCCCCACGGCCGGCCGGGCCCACACCCGGTCGAGCCCGCCCGCCAGGATCCGGTGGTGCTGCGCCGGATCCTGCTCCGGGTGGTCGAGGCGCCGGGCCATGCCGCGGGACTCGGTACGGGCCAGGGCGGAGGCGTACATCCATCGCGCGTGCGCGGTCATCGCCGCGGCCTGCCGGGCCTTCACCAGCCCGACACCCTCGCCGTGGAGGCGGGCTCGCAGCTGCGCCCAGCCCGCGTCGAGGGACCGCAGCGACTCGGTGAGCCCCTCCCCGTGGCGGAGGTAGTTCTTGTCGTAGGGGAGCACCTCCTCACGTACGAGTTCCACGGCCTCGCGGTGGTCGAGGGGCGCGGCGGCGTTCCCCGTCGGGCGGAGCCCCGCCCCACCCGCCCCGTCGACCCGCCGGGCGGCGGCGCTGCCCGAGCCGAGGGACCGCGCGTGCCGGGCGGCTCCCCGCCCGGCCCAGCTGCCGGAGGAGATCGCCCAGGCGGCGTTGTGGCTGCCGCCCCCGGTGAAGCCCCCGCAGATCTCCTCACGGGTGGCCGCGTCCCCGGCGGCGTACAGGCCGGGGACCCCGGTGGCGCAGTCGTCGGCGGTGATCCGGATCCCGCCGGTGCCGCGGACGGTGCCCTCGGCCAGCAGGGTCACCGCGAACCGGTCGGTGAAGGGGTCGATGCCGAGCCGGTCGAAGGTGAGGAAGAAGTTGGGCTGCGCCCGGCGCATCGCCTCCCGGGCGTCCCCGTCCGCCCGGTCCAGTCGGGCGAAGACGCGGGCCCCGGTGAGGAGTTCGCGGGCGATGACCGATCGGCCGCCCTGGGAGGCGGCGCCCTCCAGGGCTTCGCCGTCCTCGCGGTAGAAGGTGGCGAAGGAGTAGAAGGCCGTCTTGGTGACGGAAGTGCCCTCGGGGGCGATGCCGTAGGCGTTGGAGAACTCCATGCCCGACATCTGCGCCCCGACCTCGGCGGCGAAGAGCGCGCCGTCACCGGTGTTGGTGTTGGTGCCGAGCGCCCCGCTGAGGAAGGCGCAGCCGCCGGTGGCCAGGACCACGGCGCCGGCCCGGACCCGGTAGTCCTCACCGGCCTGGCGCCGGTGGCCCGCCGCCCCGGCGACGGCTCCGTCCCGGTCGGTGAGCAGTTCGGTGACCGGGCTGTGGTCGAGGATCCGGACGCCGGCGCGGCGCACCCGCACCCGCATCCGCCGCATGTACTCCGGGCCCTGGAGGCCGCCCCGCAGCGGCTGTCCGTCGGGGCCGGTGGGGAAGGGGTAGCGGCCCTCGACGGCCAGTTCGTTGATCCGGTCGTAGGTCTCGTCGAGGACCCGGGCCATCCAGCGCCGGTCCGCGAGGTGGCCGCCGAGGCCCTCCCGGGAGGCCATGGCGGCCTCCCGGGCCGCGGGTTCGGGCGGGACGTACCAGACGCCGGTGCCGCCGGCGGCCGTGGCGCCGCTGGTTCCGCAGTAGCCCTTGTCGGCGAGTACGACGCGGGCCCCGTCCTCGGCGGCCTTCAGCGCGGCCCAGGTGGCGGCCGGTCCGCCGCCGACGACCAGGACGTCGGCGAGGAGATCGCTCATGCCGTCCCCTTCGCGTACCGGTTGGCGGGCCGGGGCAGGCCGTAGTTCTCGCGCAGGGTGGCACCGGTGTACTCGGTGCGGAACAGGCCGCGGCTCTGGAGGATCGGCACGACGTGGTCGACGAAGTCGGTGAGTCCGGTGGGCAGCACGGGCGCCATGATGTTGAACCCGTCGGCGGCGCCCTGCGTGAACCACTCCTCCAGCTGGTCGGCGATCTGCTCGGGGGTGCCGGCGAACACGCGGTGGCCGCGGCCGGCCCCCAGGCGGGCGATCAGCTCGCGCAGGCTGAGCCCGTCGCGGCGGGCCAGTTCGGCGACGAGCGTGAAGCGGCTCTTGTTGCCGTTGATGTCCCGCTCCTCGGGCAGCTCGGGCAGCGGGCCGTCGAGGTCGGAGCCGGTCAGGTCGACGCCGAGCATCCCGGAGAGCTGCGCGAGGCCGTACTCGGGCACCTGGAGGTCGGTGAGCTGCTGCTCCAGGGCCTTCGCCTCGGCCTCGGTGGAGCCGATGACGGGGGCGATGCCGGGCAGGACGAGGAGGTCGCCCTCGGCGCGGCCGTGGCGGGCCAGCCGGGACTTGAGGTCCTTGTAGAAGGTCTGGCCGTCGGCGAGGGTCTGCTGGGCGGTGAAGACGGCCTCCGCGTACTGGGCGGCGAACTCCTTGCCGGCCTCGGAGGATCCGGCCTGGACCAGCAGCGGGTGGCCCTGGGGCGAGCGCGGCACGTTGAGCGGGCCGGCCACGCCGAAGTGTTCGCCTCGGTGGGCGGCCGGGTGGAGCTTGTCGGTGTCGGCGTAGATGCCGCGCTCCTTGTCGAGGACGATCGCGTCGTCCTCCCAGCTGTCCCAGAGCTTGGTGGCGACGTCGAGGAACTCGCGGGCGCGCTCGTAGCGCAGGCCGTGCTCCAGGTGCTCGTCCCGGTTGAAGTTGCGGGCCTCGTCGACGGTTCCGGAGGTGACGATGTTCCAGCCGGCGCGGCCGTTGCTGATGTGGTCGAGGGAGGCGAACTTGCGGGCGGTGTGGAACGGCTCGTTGAAGGTCGTCGAGACGGTCGCGATCAGTCCGATGTGTTCGGTGACCGCGGCGATGGCCGAGAGCAGCGTCAGCGGCTCGAAGCCGCCGAGGGCGTTGTAGCGGGCCTTGCCCCAGAGGGCGAGGCCGTCGGCGAAGAAGATGGAGTCGAGTCGTCCGCGTTCGGCGGTGCGGGCCAGTTCCTGGAAGTAGCGCAGGTCGGTGACGCGCTCGGGGGCGCTGTCCGGGTGCCGCCAGGCGGCGTCGTGGTGGCCGGCGTTCATAAGGAAGGCGTTGAGGTGGAGGGTGCGGGGTGCGGACATGTCTGTTCCCTGTGTTCGGTGGTGGGCGCGGGGCGGGGCGCGGGGCGGGGCGCTGGTGCCGGGACGCGGTCCGTACCCGGTGCGACGGACCGGGTACGGGCACGGGAGCGGGCGGGGGCTCCGGGAGGTGGGCCGGGGCCGGGGCCGGACCCCGGGGTGCGGGGAGTCCGGCCCCGGCCCCGGAGCGCGGGTCAGGCCGGGACGCGCCAGACGCTGAGGCGGCGTTCGATCGTGACCAGGACCTGGTTGAAGGCCACGCCGATGGCGGAGATCGTGATGATCCCCGCGTACATCTGCGGGATGGCGAAGTTGTACTGCGAGGCGTTGATCAGGTAGCCGAGGCCCGCCTTGGCGCCGATCATCTCGGCGGCCACGAGGACCAGGATCGAGACCGCGCCCGCGAGGCGGATGCCGGTGAAGATGGCCGGGACCGACGACGGCAGGATCACCTTCTGGAAGAGCCTCGGCGTGGACAGGTCCATCGAGCGGGCCAGCCTGACCAGCGTGGGGTCGGCGTTGCCGACGGCGCTGATGGTGTTCAGCAGGATCGGCCACACGCAGGCGTAGACGACGATCGACACCTTCGAGGTCTCGCCGATGCCGAGCAGCAGGACGAAGACCGGCAGCAGCGCGAGCGCCGCCGTGTTGCGGAACAGTTCCAGCAGGGGACCGAGGAACGCCGCGACGGGACGGTACCAGCCGATCAGCAGCCCGAGCGGGACGGCGACGACGACGGCGATGGCGAAGCCGCCGAACGATCGGGTGAGGCTGGCCCGGGCGTGTTCCCCGAGCTGACCGTCACCGAGCAACTCCCACCAGGCGACGGCCACTTCGGAGACCGGCGGCAGGAAGGTGGCGTCGACCAGGCCGAGCCGGGGCGCCGTTTCCCAGACGGCCAGGAGGGCGAGGACCGCCGCCGACCGGAGCAGCGCCGCCCGCAGCCACCGCAGCACGGTGGCCGGCCCGGACGCCTTCCGGGCGCGCGCCGCGGCCTTGACCGGGGCCGCGCGTTCGTCCGGGGCCGCGCTTCCGCCGGGGGCCGCGCCCTCGCCGGAGGTCGCGCCCTCGCCGACGGACGGCTCCCGTGACCCGCGCTCCCCGGCGGCGACGGCCTCTGCGGACGCCTGCGCCACCGGCGCGTCGGGGACGGGCGGGTCGGCCGCGAGCGGGTCCCGCACGGGCCGGTCCGACACGGGCGGGTCCGACACGGGCCGGTCCGACACGGGCCGGTCCGACACGGGCCGGTCCGACACGGGCGAGCCCTGCGCGGCCGCCGCCCGGGCAGCCGGTACGGGTGCCTCCGCGACGGCCGACGCGTTCGGGGCGGCGCTCTGCGCGGCCGCGGGCGCGGCGGCTTCGGTTCCGGTGCTCATACCGTGGCCTCTTCCTTCTCCAGTTGCTGGGCGCGGGCCACCTCGTCGTGGAGCAGGGTCCAGATCTCGTGGCGGTAGCGGGCGAACTCGGGGCTGGAGCGCAGGTCCTCACCGGTGGCGCCGGTGGCGCGCCCCCCGAAGGAGACCGGGACGACCTCCTTGATCCGGCCCGGACGGGAGGTGATGACGGCGACCTTCTGCCCGAGGTACACGGCCTCCTCGATGCCGTGGGTGATGAAGACGACCGTCTTGCCGGTGGCCTGCCAGATCCGTCGCAGTTCGTCCTGGAGGGACTCGCGGGTCTGCGCGTCGAGCGCGGCGAAGGGTTCGTCCATCAGGAGGACGTCCGGGTCGTAGGCCAGCGAGCGGGCGATGGCGACGCGCTGGCGCATGCCGCCCGACAGCTCGTGCGGGTGCCGGTCCTCGAAACCGGTCAGGCCGACCAGGTCGAGGAACTCGCGCGCCTTCGCGGCCCGTTGGCGGCGCGGGACGCCGGTTGCCTCCAGGCCGAACTCGACGTTGCCCAGCGCCGTGCGCCACGGAAGCAGCGCGTACTGCTGGAAGACGATGCCCCGGTCCAGGCCGGGCCCGGTGACGGGCTTCCCGTCCAGCAGGATTCGTCCGGAGGTCGGCCGGGTCAGGCCGCCGAGGAGGTCGAGCAGGGTGGACTTGCCGCAGCCGCTGGGGCCCACGACGACCACGAACTCGCCGGCCTCGATCTCCAGGTCGATGCCGTCGAGGGCGGTGAACTCCGCCTTGGCCTTCTTGTCCTTCGTCGGGAAGGTCTTGGTGACCGACTCGAAGACGATCTTCGCCATGGTGGGGTCCTCAGCCCTTTCCGTTGCCGTTGAACTCGTTGGTGAACAGGTCCGCGGCCTTCAGCTGGCCCTTCTTGACCTCGCCGCGGTCGCCGAGCCAGTCGATCCAGAGCTGGAACTCCTTCTCCTCGATCCGGCCGGCGGGCGCCGCGACGCCGTAGGAGCGCCAGAACTGGAGGGTCGAGGTGTCCTCGTTGCGGCCCCGCTTCTTGACGATCTCCGTCATCCGGGCGATGACCTGCTCGCGGGGCGTGGTGCGGGACCAGTCGATGGCCTTGCCGACTCCGGTCGTGAAGGTGCGTACGGTGTCCGGGTTCTCCTTGATGAAGCGCTGGGTCATCACGTACGTGCCGCCGCTGAAGGCGCCCAGCAGGTCGAAGTCGCTGAACAGCGGGCGGATGCCACCGGCAGCGAGGGCCTTGTCGCGCAGCACGCCACTGAGCACGCCGACCTCGATCTGCTTCTGCCGCAGGGCCTGTTCGGTGTTGACCGGGGGCACCACCAGGGCCTCGACCTTGTCGGAGTCGGCCCGCGAGAGGCCGCCGCGGCCCAGGTAGATGTCGAGGAGGGCCTGGGCGTGGGCGCCCAGGGTGTTCATGCCGACCTTCTTGCCGATGAGGTCGCGGGCCGAACGGATCGGGCTGTCCTCCAGGACGTAGTAGCCCAGGTTGGTGTCCTTGTCGGAGCCGTAGTACGAGATGACGGCCTTGACGGGGGCCTTCCCCGCGGCGAGCTTGACGACCGCCCCGTTGAAGGCCCCGCCGAAGTGGGTCTGGCCGGTCGCGGCGGACTGGATGTCCTGCGGGCCGCTGATGGTGTTGCCCACCCAGTCCAGGGTGAGGCCGCCCAGGAATCCGAGGTCGGCGGCGAGCTCGGGCAGGGTGACCGCCCCGACCGCGCCCTGGTACTTGAGCGCGGTGATCTGCTTGCCGGACCCGGACCCGCCGTTGGCGGTGGCCGTGCCGCAGCTCACCGCGGCCGCCGAGATGCCGAGCAGGGTGAGGAACTGGCGCCGGGAGGTGGTCTTCGAGGTGAAGGCTGCGGGCATGGCTGGTCCTTGTCGGTTCGTACGGGGTGCGGGGTGCGGGGTTACGGGGCGGCGGTGAGGGCTGCGGCCCCCACGCCGCCGAGGGCGTCGGCGAACTCGTCGACGGCCTGGAAGAGGTCGAGTTCCGCCTCGGGCAGCAGCCGGTCGGGGCCGTTGCCGCGCTCGACGGACGAGTCCAGGACGAAGCGGCCCGCGGTGACGTGCCGGGCGCCGAGGGCGGCGAGCACCGGCCGCAACGCGTAGTCGATGGTCAGGACGTGGGCGAGGCTTCCGCCGGTGGCCAGCGGCAGCACGGTCTTGCCGGCCAGTCCGTCCTGCGGGAGCAGGTCGAGGAAGGCCTTGAGCAGGCCGGTGTACGAGGCCTTGTAGACCGGGGTGGCGATCACCAGGCCGTCGGCCGCGGCGACGGCTTCGAGGGCGCGGCGGATCTCCGACTCGCCGCGGCGGGCGGCCAACAGGTCGGCGGCGGGGAGGTCCCGCACCGCGAGGTGCGAGGTCTCGAACCCGGCGTGGGAGAGGCGGCGCAGGACGTGGTCGGCGACGACCGCGGTGCGGGAGTGGACGGAGGGGCTACCGGTGAGGGCGAGCAGTCTGGGCACGGGGGCTCCTTGGCGGCGGCGTACGGGGGCTTCGGTATTCGGGTCAGGCGGAAGCGCCGACCCGGTCGTCGTTCGAGGCGCCCGACGCGATGCCGAAGGCGGGGTCCGGGACGGACTCCGGGCTGATCAGGCGGGAGGGGACCCCGTCGGGGCCGACCGGGACGTCGCCGTCGACGGTGACGCGGCGCAGGGTGCGCTCGTGGTCGTCGGAGTCGTCGACGCCGTAGTGCTGGGTGGCGCGGTTGTCCCAGATCGCGACGTCGCCGTCCTGCCACTGCCAGCGGACGGTGTTCTCGGGGCTCTCGATGTGCGCCTGGAAGAGGTCCTGCAGGACGCGGGAGTCGCGGCCGGTGAGGCCCTGGATGCGCTGGACGAAGTTGCCGAGGAGCAGGGTGCGCTCGCCGGTCTCGGGGTGGACGCGGACCACCGGGTGCTCGGTGAGGAACTCGGTGGAGGTGAAGACCTCGCGGTACTGGGCCAGCGCCTCGGGAAGGGCGTCCGGCCGCAGGGCGGCGTAGTCGTAGGCGTTGGAGTGGACGGCGCGCAGGCCGTCCGCGAGGACGCGCAACGGCTCGGGGAGGTGGGAGTAGGCGGTCGCGGTGTTGGCCCAGAGGGTGTTCCCGCCGTACGGGGGAATGGTGACGGCGCGCAGGATGGAGAAGGCCGGGTAGGCGGGGACGAAGGTGACGTCGGTGTGCCACTGGTTGGCGCGGGCGCCGTGGTGGGAGTCGATGCCGAGCGCGTAGCGGCCGTCGGCGGAGGGCACCGTGGGGTGCGCGACGGGTGCGCCGAGGAGCTGGGCGAAGGCCTCGTGGCCGGCCTCGTCGAGGTGGTCCTGGCCGCGGAAGAAGACGACCTTGTGGGCGAGGAGCGCGGAGCGGATCTCGGCCACCGTCTCGGGGGCGAGGTCGCCGCCGAGTCGGACGCCGCCGATCTCGGCACCGATGCGGCCGCCGATCTTCGTCACGGTGGTACGGAGTGCAGTGGTCATTGAAACTCCCTGGTCAAAGGCGTGCGGGGAATTATTTCCGCAGCGGAAGAAATCGCGTTACGAGAAGCATCGAGTGCCACGGGACGTGGCGGGGCGGGGCGGAACGGAGGGCGGGGCGACGGGACGACGGACGGGAATCCGGCGCGGGGGCGACCGGTCGCGGCGGGGCAGCGGTGGTACGTGCTCCCCCGGCGGGCGGCGTCCCGCGCGGCGCTGCGCGGGGTCGATCGCCACCGGACCCGGACGGGGAGCACCCGCCGCTCGGGGCGGACGGGCCCGTACGCGGCGGGCGGAGCCCGGCAGGCCCCGCGGGAACCACGGGCCGCCCGAACCGCACCGGCCGAACCGCGCCTGCCGGATCCGTGTCGGCCGGGATCACACCGGCCGGATCACGCCCGACGGGAACGGCGCGGGCCGGGTCGGACAGGACGGAACCGGGGCCGGCGGGACCGGGGTCCTACCGGAACCGGGGTCCTACCGGAGCCGACCGGACCGGACTCGACCGGAACCGACCCGACCGGGGCCGGCCGGACCGCGTCGGGTCCGGGTCGACCGGTCGCGGTCCGGCCGGCCACCGCGGTGGCGGGCCACCGGGTGGACCGGCCCCGGGTGGACCGCCTCCGGGTGGGGCGGTCCGGCGCTCCGGGGCCCGGCCGGGAGGCTCAGGCGCGGCGGTGGGCCGGACAGCGGCCCGGACACCCACCCGGCGCGGTACAAAGGCCGGAGGTGCGGAGCCGCAGGGCGAGGCGTTCGTTCGCGGACATGTCCCGGAGCCTGTCAGCGCCCCCGCCACCGGTCAACCCCCGGCCCCGGGCGGCGGAACCGCCCTGCCCCGAACCCGCGCGACCCGACCTGACCAGGTCTTTCACCGCCTCGACGGAGTCCTTGCGACACCCCCCGACGGCTGGAAACGGTGGCCTGATTTCACGGTCCCGCAATGCCGCCGCCACGGACCGACCGATACCCGGGATCCGGTCCGGCATGATCGGGGAAACGTTCGGTCCCGCCCCGAGGAGGCCCCGTGACAGACAGGACCGGCGACCGGCGCGGGGCCGCCAACGCCGCCACCGTGCTGCGCACCGTGTTGGAGCACGGGCCCGTGGCGCGCAGCGGGATCTCCGAGCTGTGCGGTCTGAGCCCCGCCGCCGTGTCCCGGCAGACCACCGGGCTGCTGCGCGGCGGCCTGCTGCGCGAGCTGCCCGAACCCGTCGGCCCGATCGCCTCGGGGCGGCCGCGGATCCCGCTGGACCTGCACACCGGGGCCGTCGGTGGGCCGGTGGCGGCCGGGCTGCACATCGGGGTGCCGTCCTCCACCTTCAGCCTCGTCGACCTGCGCGGGCAGGTCCTCGCCCGGCGCGCGTTCCCCTACGCGGACCCCACCGACCCCGGGCTCCCGGCCCGCATCGCCGACGAACTCGCCGGATTCCTGGCACGGTTCGACACCGGCCGCCCCCTGCTCGGCGTCGGCGCCGCCCTCGGCGGCTGGGTACGCCCCGACACGGGGACCGTCGTACGGCACCCGGCGCTCGGATGGCGGGGAATGCCGCTGGCCGCGAACCTGTCGCGGACGCTCGGCCTGCCGGTACGGGTGGACAACCACGCCCGGGCCGTCGCCCGCGCCGAGATCCTCTACGGTCCCGCGGCGGCCCGCCGGAGCCTGGTCCACCTCTTCGTCGGGAACGTGGTCGACGCGGCGTTCGGCATCGAGGGCACCGTCCACCAGGGCCCCGGATCCGCCGCGGGCGACGTGGCCCACCTCCCGGTGCCCGAGTCGCGGGCCGCCTGCGCGTGCGGTCGTACGGGCTGCCTCCAGGCGACCGCGTCCGACACCGCGCTGGGCGCCGAGGCCGTACGGCGCGGGATCGTCCCCGATCCGTCCGTGCCGCTGCTCGTGGACGCCGCCGCCGCCGGCGACCCGCGCGCGGACCGGCTGCTGCGCGAGCGCGCCCGGGCCGTGGGGCGGGCGGCCGCGCTGCTCCTCGACGTGTTCAACCCGGCCGTCATGGTCGTCACCGAACTGTCCAGCGTTCTGCACGAGGGCTACCTGGACGAGATCCGCGGGGCGGCCACCGACAGGTCCCACGTCTGCGACGAGCCGGGGCGCATCATCGCCCCGCACGCCGGGCCGGCCGTGCTCCCCCAGGCCGCGGCGACCGTCCTGCTGAGTCCGTTGTTCCAGGACCCGGGCCGCCTGACCTCCGGCTGACGGGCGTCCCGGAGGTGGCCGGAACCCGCCGGGACCCGGTCCGGACGCGGCCGCGCGCCGCACCGACCCCCGTCTGACCTGGGAGTGCGAGATCACATCCGGCGGTTATGGTCTCGCCTGAGCGGCCCCCCTAGCATTCGAGCCATGACGGTCCAGCCTGACGACGGGCTCTCCCTGGCCGCCGAGTTTCCTGACGCGACACATGAGCAGTGGCAGCGCCTGGTTGAAGGCGTACTGCGCAAGTCGGGCAAGGAAGTATCCGGCGAGGCGGCGGAAGCAGCCCTTTCCACGAAGCTAGAGGACGGGCTCATCACCCGCCCGCTGTACACGGCGCCCCCGGACGACGGGGACGGCGACGGCACCGGCTTCCCCGGCTTCGCGCCCTTCGTCCGCGGCGGCACCCCGGAGGGCACCACCGCCTCCGGCTGGGACGTGCGCCAGCGGATCGCGGGCGGCGACCCCGTACGGGTGAACGAGGCGGCCCTCGCCGACCTGGAGAACGGGACCACCTCCCTGTGGCTGACCGTCGGCCCGGGCGGCCTGCCCGCCGAGGACCTGGGCCGGGCGCTGGACGGGGTCTACCTCGACCTCGCCCCGGTCGCCCTGGACGCGGGCGCCGAATACCCGGCGGCCGCCCGCGCGTTGTTCGCCCTGTACGCGGAGCGCGGCGTCGCCCCGCAGGACGCCCGCGCGTCCCTCGGCATCGACCCGCTGGGCCACGAGGCCCGCACCGGTGAGGCCCTGGACCTGCCCGCGGCAGCCGCCCTGGCCCGCGAGACGGCCGCTTCCTGGCCCGGCGTCCGCGCGCTGACCGTCGACGCCCTGCCCTTCCACGAGGCGGGCGGCAGCGCCGCCGAGGAGCTCGGCCTGTCGCTGGCCACCGGCGTCGCCTACCTGCGGGCCCTGACCGCGGCCGGCCTCACCGCCGACGCGGCGTTCGGACAGATCGAGTTCCGCTACGCCGCCACCGCCGACCAGTTCCTGACCATCGCCAAACTGCGTGCCGCCCGCCGCCTGTGGGCCCGGGTCGCCGAGGCCTGCGGCAGCCCCGAGGCGGGGGCGCAGCGGCAGCACGCCGTCACCTCGCCCGTGATGATGACCCGGCGCGACCCGTGGGTGAACATGCTGCGCACCACGGTGGCCTGCATGGCCGCCGGTGTGGGCGGCGCGGACTCCGTCACCGTGCTCCCCTTCGACAGCGAGCTGGGCCTGCCGGACGCCTTCGCCCGACGGATCGCCCGCAACACGTCCACCGTGCTGGTGGAGGAGTCCCACCTGGCCCGGGTGATCGACCCGGCCGGCGGCTCGTACTACGTCGAGACGCTGACCGACGAACTCGCGCACGCCGCCTGGGAGTTCTTCCGTACCGTGGAGAAGGCGGGCGGCCAGGAGGCAGCACTGCGTTCGGGTCTGGTCGCCGAGCGGCTCGCCGCGACGTGGGCGGCCCGCTCGAAGAAGCTGGCGACCCGCCGCGAACCCATCACCGGCGTCAGCGAGTTCCCGCTGCTGTCGGAGAAGCCCGTCGTGCGCGACCCGCTGCCGGCGGCCCCGACGGGCGGTCTGCCCCGGGTCCGGCGCGACGAGGCGTACGAGGCGCTGCGCGCCCGCAGCGACGCCCACCTGGCCGCGACCGGCGCCCGGCCGCGGATCTACCTCGCCGCGCTCGGCCCGGCGGCCGCGCACACGGGGCGGGCCACCTTCGCCTCCAACCTGTTCCAGGCGGGCGGCATCGAACCCGTCCACGACCCGGTCTCGGTGAATCCGGACACGGCCGCCGCGGCCTACGCGGCGAGCGGCGCCGACGGCATGGCGGTGCTCTGCTCCAGCGACGCGCTGTACGAGGAGCAGGCGGAAGCGGTGGCCGCCGCCCTGCGCTCGGCGGGCGCGACCACCGTGTTCCTCGCGGGCAGGCCCGGCACCTGCGAACAGGCCGTGGACGAGTACGTCTTCGCCGGCTGTGACGCGGTCGCCGTGCTGTCCTCCGTACTCGACCGGATGGGAGTCTCGTCATGAGCATCCCCGATTTCTCCGAACTCGCGCTCGGCGGCGGCCCGTCCAGCGGGATCACCGAGGACCGGTGGCGCGCCGCGGTGAAGGAGTCCACCGGCAACGCCACGGGCGACCTGCTGTGGGAGACCCCCGAGGGCATCGGCGTGAAGCCGCTGTACACCGGGCGGGACCTGGAGGGCCTCGACTTCCTGGGCACCTACCCGGGCGTGGCACCGTACCTGCGCGGGCCCTACCCGACGATGTACGTCAACCAGCCCTGGACGATCCGTCAGTACGCCGGTTTCTCCACGGCCGAGGAGTCGAACGCCTTCTACCGGCGCAACCTGGCCTCCGGCCAGAAGGGCCTCTCGGTCGCCTTCGACCTGCCCACGCACCGCGGCTACGACAGCGACCACCCGCGGGTCACGGGTGACGTCGGCATGGCGGGCGTGGCGATCGACTCGATCTACGACATGCGCCAGCTGTTCGACGGGATCCCGCTGGACAAGATGTCGGTGTCGATGACGATGAACGGCGCGGTGCTGCCGGTCCTCGCCCTCTACATCGTGGCGGCGGAGGAGCAGGGCGTCTCCCCCGACAAGCTCGCCGGGACCATCCAGAACGACATCCTCAAGGAGTTCATGGTCCGCAACACCTACATCTATCCGCCGAAGCCCTCGATGCGGATCATCTCGGACATCTTCGCGTTCACCTCGCAGAAGATGCCCCGCTACAACTCGATCTCCATCTCCGGCTACCACATCCAGGAAGCCGGGGCGACGGCCGACCTGGAGCTCGCCTACACCCTCGCCGACGGCGTGGAGTACCTGCGGGCCGGACAGGCCGTCGGGCTGGACGTGGACGCGTTCGCGCCGCGCCTGTCGTTCTTCTGGGCGATCGGCATGAACTTCTTCATGGAGGTCGCGAAGCTCCGCGCGGCCCGCCTGCTGTGGGCGCGCCTGGTCAAGCAGTTCGACCCGAAGAACGCCAAGTCGCTCTCGCTGCGCACCCATTCGCAGACCTCCGGCTGGTCGCTGACGGCGCAGGACGTGTTCAACAACGTCACCCGCACCTGTATCGAGGCGATGGCCGCGACCCAGGGACACACCCAGTCCCTGCACACCAACGCCCTCGACGAGGCCCTCGCGCTGCCCACCGACTTCTCGGCCCGCATCGCGCGCAACACCCAGCTGCTGCTCCAGCAGGAGTCGGGCACCTGCCGCTCCATCGACCCGTGGGGCGGCAGCGCCTACGTGGAGAAGCTGACCTACGACCTCGCGCGGCGGGCGTGGCAGCACATCGAGGAGGTCGAGGCCGCCGGCGGCATGGCGCAGGCCATCGACGCGGGCATCCCGAAGCTGCGCGTCGAGGAGGCCGCGGCCCGCACGCAGGCCCGCATCGACTCCGGCCGTCAGCCGGTGATCGGCGTGAACAAGTACCGGGTGGCCACCGACGAGGAGATCGACGTCCTCAAGGTCGACAACTCCTCGGTCCGCAGCCAGCAGATCGCCAAGCTGCGCCGACTGCGCGAGGAGCGCGACGAGGCCGTCACGCAGGACACCCTGCGGGCGCTGACGAACGCGGCCGGCAGCGGCGAGGGCAACCTGCTGGCACTGGCCGTGGACGCGGCGCGCGCCAAGGCCACGGTGGGCGAGATCTCCGACGCCCTGGAGAAGGTGTACGGGCGACACGCGAGCCAGATCCGTACGATCTCGGGTGTGTACCGCATGGAAGCAGGCGAGTCCCCGTCCGTGGAGCGCACCCGTGCGCTCGTCGACCGGTTCGAGGAGGCGGAGGGACGGCGTCCGCGCATCCTGGTCGCCAAGATGGGCCAGGACGGCCACGACCGCGGCCAGAAGGTCATCGCGACGGCCTTCGCCGACCTGGGCTTCGACGTGGACGTCGGCCCGCTGTTCCAGACGCCGGCGGAGGTGGCCCGGCAGGCCGTCGAGGCGGACGTCCACGTGGTGGGCGTGTCGTCGCTGGCGGCCGGTCACCTGACCCTCGTACCGGCGCTGCGGCAGCAGCTCGCCGAGGAGGGGCGCGAGGACATCATGATCGTCGTGGGCGGGGTCATCCCGCCCGCGGACGTCCCGACCCTGCTGGAGATGGGCGCGACGGCGGTCTTCCCGCCGGGCACCGTGATCCCGGACGCGGCCCACGACCTGGTGACGCGGCTGGCCGCGGAACTGGGCCACGAGCTGTAAGCGGCCGCGCGGATGCCCCCGAAGATCGACATCGACGTGTACGTGAAGGGCGTGCTCGACGGGAAGCGCGCGCACATCGCGCGTGCCATCACCCTCGTCGAGTCCACCCGGGCGGACCATCGCGCCCTGGCCCAGAGCCTGTTGACCCGTCTGCTGCCGCACGCCGGGCACGCCCGGCGGATCGGCATCAGCGGGGTGCCCGGCGTCGGCAAGTCCACGTTCATCGACGCGTTCGGCACGATGCTCACCGGGCTCGGCCATCGGGTGGCCGTCCTCGCCGTGGACCCGTCCTCGACCCGGACCGGCGGATCCATCCTCGGCGACAAGACCCGGATGGAACGCCTCTCCGTCGACCCGGCGGCGTTCGTACGCCCCTCCCCCTCGGCGGGCACGCTGGGCGGGGTCGCCAAGGCCACCCGCGAGTCGATGATCGTGATGGAGGCGGCGGGCTACGACGTGGTCCTCGTCGAGACGGTCGGCGTCGGCCAGTCGGAGACCACGGTCGCCGGCATGGTCGACTCCTTCCTGCTGCTGTCCCTGGCCCGTACGGGCGATCAGCTCCAGGGCATCAAGAAGGGCGTCCTGGAACTGGCCGACGTCCTCGCCGTCAACAAGGCCGACGGCCCCCACGAACGGGACGCGAAGGCCGCCGCCCGCGAACTGGCGGGCGCGCTACGGCTGATGCACCCGGCCGACGCGGCGTGGACCCCGCCGGTGCTGACGTGCAGCGCGCGGGAGTCGGCGGGCCTGGACGAGGTGTGGAACCGCCTCGAACAGCACCGGACGCTCCTGGAGGCGGGCGGCCGGTTGGCGGCCAAGCGGGCCGCGCAACAGGTGGAGTGGACGTGGTCGATGGTCCGCGACGCTCTGCTGGAGCGCCTGCGCGCGGACCCGGCCGTACGGGAACTCGCGCCCGCCCTCGAAGCCGAGGTCAGGGCGGGCACGGTGACGGCCACCTCGGCGGCGGACAGCATCCTGGGCGCCTTCGGCAACGGCACCTGAGGTCGGCCGACCGCCCCGAACGCCGGCCATCGGGCCGCGAGCCGCCGCCGACCCCCGTGTCCCGGGGTTCGACGGCGGCTCGTTCGCGCGCCCAGGCGGATTCGTACCCTGAGGCGGATTCGCGCGCTCAGGCGGAGGTGAGGGCCTGGTCCTCGACGCCCAGCGTCCGACGCAGGATCCGGTTCTGCTCGGCCGGGTCGGAACCGGCGAGCAGGGCGGACAGCACGGCGATCCGGGCCTGCCCGGCCCGCAGCGTCCCGGTCGGCACGGCCCCGACCGCGACCAGGTCGACGGCGCCGCCGTGCGTGTAGATCTCGGTGACGGGACCGGCCGCGACCCGCGTGGTCAGCGCCACCAGTACGCCCCGGGCGATGGCCGCGGCCACCGCGTCCACGATCTCGGGCGTCGCGTTGCCCGCGCCGGTGCCCACCAGGACGATGCCCCGGGCTCCCGCCTCGACGGCGGCGTTCAGCAGCAGCGGGTCACCGTCGGCGTGGTGCATCACCATGTCGACGCGCGGCGGCAGCTCCGGCATCGCGGGCAGCGCGAGCGGGGCCGGACGCTGCGGGCTCCGCAGCATGGTGACCTTGCCGAAGCCGATCTTCCCGAGCAGCTCCTTCGAGGGGTCGGCGAAGGCGTCCAGGTCCACGGCCTGCGTCTTGACGGTGCCGCGGGCGGCGTGCACCCGGCCCGCGAAGCTGATCAGGACGCCGAGTCCGCGCGTGGTGGCGGCGGTCAGCAGGGCGTCGTAGAGGTTGCCGGGACCGTCGCCGTCGGCGGAACCCATGGGCAGCTGCGAGCCGGTGAACACGACGCTGCGGGCGTCGTGGTGGTGGAGGTCGACGAGGAACGCCGACTCCTCCAGGGTGTCGGTGCCGTGCGTGACGACGATGCCGTCCACGCCGGGGTCGGCGAGCACCTCGTGGACGGTGCGCAGCAGGGTGAGCTGGTGGGCGGTGGTGAGCCGGGGGCTGTTCACCCGGAACAGGTCCACGACCTCGACGGTGATGCCCTCGGGCAGCGGAGCTGTGGCCATCACCTCACGCCCGTCGGCCTCCGCGGCGAAGCCGGAGCCCATCCAACGGCTGGCTATCGTTCCGCCGGTGCTGATGACGACGATGCGTCCCATGGCCACCCTTCCCTCACGAGATCTCGCACAGATATTCCATTCACGGCAATGATAGTGAGATCTACGCGCAATGAGATTGCCTCTTCACCCCCATCCGTAATATTCGATAGGCAATAATTGCGCCATGGACGCGATCGATCGAGAAATCTTGCGCGAGCTCCAGAAGGACGGCCGGCTCAGCAACCAGGAACTCGCCCAACGGGTGGGCCTGACCCCCTCCCCCTGCATGCGCCGGGTCCGACAGCTGGAGGAGGACGGGGTGATCCAGGGCTACCGCGCCGTCATCGACCCCGAGGCGGTGGGCCGCGGCTTCGAGGTACTGGTGTCCGTGGAGGTCCGCCGCGACCGCGCGGCCGTCGAGGCCTTCGAGGCCGCCCTCCAGGACATCCCCGACGTCATCGAGGCCTACCGCCTCTTCGGCAGCCCCGGCTGCCTCCTGCGCATCGCCGTCGCGGACCTGCGCGCGTACGAACGCCTGTGGATCGAGCAGCTGACGGCCCTCTCCGGCGTCACCGAGGTCAACTCCCAGATCATCATGAAGCGCATCAAGGAACCCACGGGCCTCCCGGTAAACCGCTGAGCCCCCTCAACCCTCGGACCGGTACGGATCAGTCGCCCTTCGGCAGGCTCTCGTACGAGAAGGCGCACCGCCCCTTCCCGTCGGCCACCGGCACGAGGCGAACCTGCTCGGCGGGCATCTGCAGCGCCTTCCCCGCCGGCTCGTCCCACAGCGAGACCGTTCCCCCGGCCTCCCCGAACGAGACGTACGGACGCTCGGGACGCAGAACTCCGCCCCTCGTACTGAGCTTCGCCGCGGGAACCGTCGGCTCCACGCACGCCCACTCCGGCTCGACCCCGAAGTAGGAAGGCAACTCCCCCTTCCGCGCTGCCGCCGTGCGGAAGTCCTTCACCGCACTGCCCGCCGAGTCGACGGCAAAGGCCGCGCACAACCCGACGACCATCACCTGAGCGAGTACGTACAACGGGGTCCCCAACCTCTCGAAGGGACTGACGAACGGCGCGTGCAGGTGTTTCGCGATGCCCCACAGGGCCGGCACGAACAGCGCGTAACTCAGCAGGCTCAGCAGCCGCACCGCGGACGTGGCCTGCCAGACGCCCGGCACGTCCAGGTCTTCGGGCGTCAGGTCGACGCCGCTCGCATAGAGCGCGTGCAGCACCGATCCGGAAGCCACCACGAGGGACGCCACGGCGGTGAAGGCGACCGGTGCGGCCCACGTGAGCCATTCGCCCCACGTCCACTGACGAACCAGCAGGTAGATGCCCCCGACCGTCGCCGTGACGGCGAAGGCCCAGAGCATCTGCAAGGGGGTCCAGCCTCTGCCGTCACCCCCGATCACGCCCAGCGACACGGCAAGGAAGTAGGCGCCCGCCGCACCGTAGAGGAGGAGACTCCCCGCACGGCCCCCGGACTCGAAGATGCCGCGCGCCGACCAAGCGCCAAGGAGGAAACACAGGACCGCGGCCCCGGCCCACACCCACGTCCGCACACCGCTCTGTTGATGTGCGACCACCGCACAAAAGGTCGTAGTGAGCAGCCCGGCCAAGACACGGTACGCCCTGCGGTAAGCGTCCTCAGCCCGGCGCGACACGATGTGGCTGCGCTCCCGGCCGTAGAGCGGCCGAACATCGGTGGCGGGCCTCGGCCCCGGGGCGGAACCGCCGGGCAGGTCCATGCGGGAGACGCGGCGCGCCTCGGACGCCGTTCCCGTCACCACCGTGCCGGTGTCGTGGTACCCGCTCCCCTCCGTGAAGCGCGCACGCGCCACGGCGACGGCGCGACGCAGCCTCGCCGTCGGCGTCCACGGCCCCGGACCGGGCACGCGTGGCGGCCGGTGGGCGACGGTATGCGCCCACCAGACGGTCAACTGCTCCCGATCCCGGTCCATCGGCTCGCAACGCCGCGCGTACATCTCCAGCCCGGTCACCCACGCGAGCCGCTCCACGTGCCAGGCGGCGGCCCGCCCGGTACGCCGGTTGCGGGCTCCGAAGAACCGCACCTCAACGGAGTACAACCGTGCCGAGAGATCACCCCTCAGCACCCCCGAGGACGCTTCCTCACCCCGTACGAACGATGCGCCGACCGGCCAGTCCCGCTCGGCGAAGACCCGCTCCGCCTCGTCCCAGTCCCGTTGCCCACCCCGCACCTCGACCAACACCAACACCCGCTGGTCATAACGCTTCCCCCGCACCGATCCCCCCGCTCACCCCGGCTCCGCCCCTCATCCTCCAGGCCCAGCACCACCCCTGTCACTCACCGCAACCTGATCGCAAAGAACCGGCCTGTTCCGAAGCCGCCCTGTGGGGTGGCCACCCGAACACGGCGACCCGCGCCCCGGCCGGCGGCGCCGAACTCTGCGCGTGAAGCGTTCAGTTCGGATGGTGTGACCAGGGATGACCTGCCCGAGAAGGCCCTACTCCCGACGCGCCCATCAGGGCACCCGGCTCCGACTGCCGCGCGACCCGTTCAGGAGCCGACCGGGAGGGCGTCGAACGGGCACCGACGCCGCCTGCGATGCCCACAACCGTAATGCGCACCGGCGGATCCGCGAATCCGGCGCCCTTCGCCACCGACTCCAGGATCGCCACGCACTCCACGTGGTGCGTCATCGTGAAGGCGTGCGAATCCACCCTATCCAGAAAGGCCCAGGTCAGAGGCCACAACTTCCGTACTATCAGCACTCCAGAGGGCCTCGTGCGTCAAACAAGCGTCACGAGCACGGGCCTCTTGTCGCGCCGAACGTCGGGAACGACCGGGCCCTACGGCGCGCAACGACTACACCGAAAGCAGGTCAGCTTCGGTGGTCCGCGTAACGGTGGGACCACCGAAGCGTGAGGCACTCAGCGGCGAAGGCGGCCACCCAGCGGTTCCAGCACGTCAGCAATGTTCGCGTCACGTCCGAAGCCGAGCCTGCCAGGGACGGAGAGCCGCGACTCGAGCCGGGGCTTCCCACTCTGTCGGGCTCATCTGGCGCACATGGCCGACGAGTCGGACGAGACCACCCTGAACGGCCGCCACAGAGTCAAACCGGTGGCGACGGGCCCACGTGCAGCCCTTCTCATGCTGCCTGCCGGCCAAGGCGGGTGGGTGTGTCAGCTAGAGCGGCCTGACCGCCGCGCGCTCGCCCACGCACGGACCGGCCGTGCGTCCGGACCCATCGGATGCCGGAAGGGACGCAGGGGATCAACCTCGGCCCAAGGGCTGAGCGCCGCCGCCGGGTCGCCGCGCTCGGGGAGCCAGGGGGCGAGCCTCTGCCAGACCTCTCCCGCGTGGGCAGGGCGATCGCGCGGGTCCTTGGCGAGGAGCTGGAGCACGAGGGCTTCGAGGTCGCTCGGGGTCTCGGCGCGCAGGTCACGCAGGGGGGTGGGTGACTGGTCGCAGATGAGGCCGGGGAGCATGAGCTCCGAACGGTGCTCGAAGACGGGTTCCCCGGTGAGCATTTTGTGGAGCAGACAGCCGAGTGCGTACAGGTCGGTTCGATGGTCGACCGGCTTGCCCAACACCTGCTCGGGGGCCATGCACTCCAGGCTGCCGGGCCGCTGACCCGTAGTGGTGAGCTTGGCGGTGCCGGGTTCGAGGAAGGCCGCGACGCCGAAGTCCAAGACCTTGACCACTCCGTCGGTACGGATGACGACGTTGCGGCTCTTGAGGTCGCGGTGGACGATGTCGCGGGCGTGCACGGAGCCCAGTACGGACGCGATCTGGACCCCGACCGAAGCGGTCTCCTGGAGGCTCAGTCGTTCCTCTTCGGCGATCCTGTCCTCAAGGTTGATGCCGGTCACATACTGCATGACCAGGAATCGGGTTCCCTCTTCCTCGCCGAGGTCGTAGACAGTCGCGATGCCGATGTGGTCGAGGCGAGCGGCGGCCCGGGCTTCTCGCTGAAACCGTTCGGCGTCCCGGGCCCGCTCCCCCTCGGTCAGGCCGGGTGGCACGTTCATCTTCTTGAGTGCGACGTCGCGCCCCAGATGTTCGTCGTGGGCGAGCCAGACGACACCCATCCCCCCGGACCCGATCTCCTGCTTGATCCGGTAGCGCTTGGCGATCACAGATGCGATGTCCATGTACGGGGCGACTCCGTCCGGGTCTGTCTGGTCCGTGGCCCGATGCAGCCGCGGGCGGACACATCGGGGAGAGTCTGGCATGAACACAGCGCAAGCATGCCCCACCCACCAATCCGAATCTTCATTGACTGAGTTCACACTTACATGCTGTGATGTGCAACGTACGATCGAGGGGGTACGGCGCGCTGTGGACAGCGAGTGGCTACCGTTGCTCCCAGGCCGCTTCTGGAACGAGTGGGGAACACGTGGACGTCT
Organism: Streptomyces sp. NPDC057939; assembly: GCF_042887545.1. Lineage (NCBI taxonomy): Bacteria > Bacillati > Actinomycetota > Actinomycetes > Kitasatosporales > Streptomycetaceae > Streptomyces > Streptomyces sp. NPDC057939. The sequence goes on along the minus strand of NZ_JBHVPG010000004.1, from coordinate 213,658 downwards.
TCGAGGTACACCGGCAGCTCATCCGGGACTACAAGGAGTACACGTCCGGGTCGGTGGTGATCGACGACCCTCGGATCGACGAGAAGGTGTCGAAGTCGTTCGCCGACGGAGACCAGTGGCCCGCCCCCTACCTCTCTCTCAACCCGAGCTTCGCGCCCGGCGGGTCGGTGGAGGATCTCGCAAGCCCATCCGGGCTGCTGCACCCCGAGTGCGCGAACATCTTCCGGACGGGCAAGGAGGAGCGGGACGAGACCGTCCGCCCCATCCGATTCCACGCGCATCAGCGGGCAGCGATCGAGGCGGCCGCCTCGAGGTCCTCGTTCGTATTGACCACCGGCACCGGCTCCGGAAAGAGCCTTGGCTACATCGTGCCCATCGTCGACCGGGTGCTGCGTGAGAAGGAAGCCGGCGCCGCGCCCGGCATCAAGGCGATCATCGTCTACCCCATGAACGCCCTCGCCAACAGCCAGGAGCGCGAGTTGAGGAAGTTCCTCACCGCCGGATACGGCAAGGGGAACGAGCCGGTCACCTATGCCCGGTACACCGGCCAGGAGCTGCAGGCCGAGAAGGACGCCATCCGCAAGTCGCCGCCCGACATCCTGCTCACCAACTACGTGATGCTGGAGCTGATGCTCACCCGGCCCGAAGAGCGCAAAGAGCTCATCGGGGCGGCCAAGGGCCTGCGCTTCCTCGTCCTCGACGAGTTGCACACCTACCGAGGCCGCCAGGGCGCCGATGTCGCCATGTTGGTGCGGCGGGTGCGCGAGGCCTGCGAGTCACCCGATCTGCAGTGCGTGGGCACCTCCGCGACGATGGCCACCGGCGGCACTCCCGCCTCGCGCCGCCGCGAGGTTGCCCGAGTCGCCTCTACGCTCTTCGACACGGTGATCTCCCCGACGCGAGTCGTCGGCGAGACCTTGGTACGGGCAACAGGCGATGCCGAACCCAACGCCGCCGAACTCGCAGCATGCGTAAGAGAGAACGACCCGCCGGCAGAGTACGCCCAGCTGGCCGCCGACCCGTTGGCCCGGTGGATCGAGCGCACCTTCGGCCTGGTCGAGACCGAGGACGAGGACGGCAGCACGCTCCTGGTGCGCGCCGATCCGGTCACCATTGAGGGCGCCGCCCGGCGCCTGCGCTCCGAAGCGTTCCACATCGAGGACGACGATCCCGAGGATCAATGGCACACGGCCTGCGCGGAGGCCATCCGTGCCACCCTCCAGGCAGGGCGCGTCCGCAGCCCCGAGGACAACCGTCCACTGTTCGCCTTCCGGCTGCACCAGTTCCTGTCCAAGGGTGGCTCCGTCTACGTCTCCCTGGAGCAGGAGAACGACCGTCACATCACGCGTACCTATCAGCAGCGCGTCCCGAACGCCCCCGAGAAACTGCTGCTTCCGCTCTCCTTCTGCCGCGAGTGCGGGCAGGAGTACCTGACGGTGGCCCGCGAGCAGCGGGACGACGGCAGCCTGTCCTTCCGTACCCGGGAGGACGAGGACGACGAGCAGGGGTATCTGTACGTATCGGCCAACAACCCGTGGCCGGAGCAGGTCGGGGACGCCATCGAGCAGCGGCGTTTCCCCGACAGCTGGCTCACCTTCGACGAGCGCAAGGGCGCTCCGGTCCTCACCGCCAGCCGCCGCAAGCGGGCGCCGCAGCCGGTGTGGGTACGCCCGGACGGGACCGGTGGGGGCAAGGCGAACGGCGGGCTGTACGCAGCCTATCTGCCGGCCCCGTTCCTCTTCTGCCTGGAGTGCGGCACCAGCTACGAGCAGGTCAAGGAACGGGACTTCGCCAAGCTGATGACCCTCGACCAGGAGGGCCGCTCGACCGCCACCTCGGTCATCAGCGCCTCGATCGTGCGTCACCTGAAGAGCGTTCCGGCCTCAGAACTGAAGAAGGACGCACGCAAGCTGCTCACCTTCGTCGACAACCGCCAGGACGCGAGCCTCCAGTCGGGCCACTTCAACGACTTCGTCATGGTGAGCCAGCTGCGCGGCGCCCTCTACCGGGCGATGGTCGCGGCAGGCGACAAGGGGCTGCGCTGGAAGCGGCTCGGCGAAGAGGTGGTGACGGCGATGGGGCTCTCCCCGCACGAGTACGCGGCCAAGCCCACCGAGATCGAGGAGCTGGCCGAGGGCACGCTCGAAGCACTGGCCTCGATCGCCGAGTACCGCCTCTTCCTGGATCTGGAGCGCGGCTGGCGCGTCACCATGCCCAACCTGGAGCAGACCGGGCTGCTCGGCCTGGAGTACGGGGGCCTGGAAGCCATCGCCGGCGCCGAGGAGCGATGGGAGAAGGCCGCAGGCCCGTTGCGCACTGCCACACCTGAGGTTCGCCGACAGCTGTCCATGGTCCTCATGGAAGAGCTGCGCCGCAGGCGCGCCGTGGACACCCCCTATTTCACCGAAGCCAAGTTCGCCGAACTGCGCAAGGACTCGGCCAGACTCAACGACGCGTGGGGGATCGCCGAAACGGAGGCAGCGCCACCGGCAGCTGGCATTGCCTTCGCCCGGCCCGGACGCCCCGGCCGCACCGGCCGGGGCCGCAGCGAACTGAACCTCACCGGCCGCGGCGCCTTCGGCCGACATGTCCGCAAGCCCACCACCTTCCCCGGCTGGGGGCACGTTCTCACACTGGACGAGGCACAGGACGTCATCCGCGACCTGCTCTCTGTCCTGGCCGATGGTGGCGTCCTTACGGAGGTCTCCCAGGGGCGGAACGAGGAGCCCGGCTACCAGATCAACCACACGGTGATCCGCTGGCATGCCCGGGATGAGGACCACGGCGCGGTGGACCGGCTGCGCCGCACCTACCGTGACGAGCGTGGGCCCCGCGTGAACGCCTTCTTCAAGCGTCTCTACAAGGACATCGCGGTCACCTTCGCCGGTCTGCACGCTGCCGAGCACACGGCTCAGGTCCATCCCGAAGTCCGTCAGAAGCGCGAGGACCTGTTCAGCGAGGGCACCAGGCTGCCGCTCCTGTACTGCTCGCCGACGATGGAGCTCGGTGTCGACATCGCCAGCCTCAACGCGGTCAACCTGCGCAACGTCCCGCCGACGCCTGCCAACTACGCGCAGCGTTCGGGCCGCGCGGGCCGCAGCGGGCAGCCCGCGCTCGTCACCACGTACTGCGCCACCGGCAACAACCACGACCAGTACTACTTCACCCGGCGCGAGCAGATGGTGGCCGGCGCCGTCGCCCCGCCACGGCTCGACCTGGGCAACGAGGATCTGCTCGCCTCCCACATGCACGCGATCTGGCTCGCCGAGACCAGGCTCGACCTCGGCAGCAGCATGACCCGGCTGCTCGACTCCGACGGCAAGAATCCCCCGCTCACGGTGATGCCGTCGGTGGCCAGCGCCATCGACGACGAGGGCGCGCAGCGACGTGCCTTGCGGCGGGCCCGCACCGTCCTGCAGCGCCTCACGAACGACGAAGAGGGCCAGCTCCGTACGACCTCCTGGTGGCACGAGCAGTGGCTGGAGCAGACCATCAAGGCCGCGCCGGGCAGTTTCCGCAAAGCCTGCCTGCGCTGGACGAATCTGTTCAGGCGCGCTCTTCAAGAGCGGGAGATCCAGCACGACAACATCCTCAACCGCACCGCCACCGGTCGCTCCAAGGACCAGGCCAAGCGCCGCCGCGCCCAGGCCGAGAACCAACTCCAGCTGCTCAGCAATCACCAGGGCGGCGAGCGGACCGTGATGTCCGACTTCTTCCCCTACCGCTACTTCGCCTCCGAGGGTTTCCTGCCGGGCTACTCGTTCCCCCGGCTGCCGCTCGCCGCCTACATCCCGGGCACGGGCAACACCAGCCGCGGCGGCTACGACGGCGACTATCTGCAGCGGTCCCGGTTCATCGCGATCCGCGAATTCGGGCCCGGCGCACTGATCTACCACGAGGGCAGCCGCTACAAGGTGGACCGGGTGCAGCTGCCCCCGGACACCGCCGGCGAGCTGACCACCGAAAGCGCGAAGGTCTGCGGGCACTGCGGCTATCTGTCCCCGGAGGAGCTGCGGGAAGACACCTGCGAGGGCTGCGAGGGCAACCTCGGCGACGCGCGCACCGGCCTGCTGCACCTGCACACCGTCATCACGCACCGCCGCGACCGGATCTCCTCCGACGAAGAGGAGCGCCAGCGCACCGGATACAAGGTGGAGATGTCCTACCGGTTCAAGAAGCATGAGGACGGGCGGGACGGTTCACTGCGGGCCACCGCGCAGGCCGCGTCCGGACAGGCCCTCGCGGAGCTGGCCTACGGTGACAGCGCCACCGTCCGGCTCACCAATCTCGGCTACCGCCGGGCCGTCAGCAAGGGCGAGATCGGCTTCTGGATGGATCCCGTGACCGGGGAGTGGCTTGCGGGCAGCACCGCCAAGCAGGGGGGCCGGGAGCCGCTCCAAGAGCAGGAGGGCCTCGCGGACGCCGACCAGGCGAACCGCAAGATGCCCGTGATCCCGTACGTGCAGGACACCCGGAACATCCTCGTCGTCAAGCTGGCCGAGCCGGTCGACCGGGACACCGCCATCACCCTCCAGTACGCCTTGGAGCGGGGTATCGAGGCGGAGTTCCAGTTGGAGGACTCCGAACTCGACACTGAAGAACTCCCCCCGTTCGAGGGACCTCGTGAGCGACTGCTGTTCATCGAGAGCGCTGAGGGCGGTGCGGGGGTGCTCCGGCGCCTGCAGTCCGAGTCGGACGCGCTGGCCCGGGCCGCCCGAAAGGCCCTGGAGATCGCCCATTTCGACCAGCTGGGCCGCGACCGCGGCGATGAGAAGAGCAACGGCGACCCGTGCGCGAGGGGCTGCTACGACTGCCTGCTCTCCTTCGGCAACCAGCGTCACCACCGCGCCATCGACCGCCACCTCGTGAGCGAACTGCTGCAGTCCTTCGCTGGGGGCAGCGTAGGTGCCAGCATCCCGGGCCGATCGCGGGATGAGCACGCGGACTCGCTCAGGCAGGGGGCCGACTCGCGGCTGGAGGAGCGCTTCATCGAATACCTGAAGTCGCATGGGCACCGGCTCCCAGACCACCAGCAGATCAAGGTACGCGAGGCCTTGTCCAAGCCGGACTTCGTGTACGAGACCGGCTTCGGCCCGATCGCGGTCTTCGTCGACGGCCCGCACCACGACCACTCCGACATCACGCTGCGCGACGAGGAGGCGGAGGAGCGGCTGAAGGACTTCGGCTGGGAAGTGATCCGGGTCCGCTACGACGACGACTGGTCGAAGAAGGTCGCCGAGTACCCTCAGGTGTTCGGCGAACCACGCCGCTGACCTAGGGGTGGGGTCCGCCCTCGAATGGGTGGCCGGCGGGATCGCGTCCCGCCGGCCACCCATTCCCTCCCTCGTACAGCCCACACAGACCGCCCGCACAACTCAGCCATCCCCCGTGCATCCACTCGGAAGGCCCGTATGACCACCGCCGTCCCGCCGGCCCCGAAGTACGCCGTCGGCTCCCTCGTCCACGTCCGGGGCCGTGAGTGGGTGGTACTGCCCGACTCCACCGAGGAGCTGCTGGTGCTGCGCCCGCTCGGTGGGGCCGATGTCGACATCGCGGGGGTGCTGCCCGGTCTGGAGACCGTGGTGCCCGCCACGTTCGCCCCGCCCACGCCCTCCGACCTGGGCGACCAGCACACAGCCGGTCTGCTGCGCACCGCCCTGCGCATCGGGTTCCGGGCGGGGGCCGGCCCCTTCAGGTCCCTCGCCTCGATCGCAGTGGATCCACGCCCCTACCAGCTGGTGCCGCTGATGATGGCCCTGCGCCAGGACACCGTACGGCTGTTGATCGCCGACGACGTGGGCATCGGCAAGACCGTCGAGTCGGGGCTCATCGCGGCAGAGCTGCTCGCACAGGGCGACGCCCGCGGTCTGGTGGTGCTGTGTTCGCCGGCGCTGGCCGAACAGTGGCGGGCCGAGCTGCACGGAAAATTCGGCATCGACGCGCGTCTCGTGCTGCCGGCCACGATCGGCCGTCTGGAGCGCGAGACCCCGTACGGGCAGTCGGTGTTCCGCCAGGACGGCGTGTACGTCGTGTCCACCGACTTCATCAAGTCGCCGCGGCACCGGGAGGACTTTCTGCGCAACTGCCCCGACCTGGTGATCGTCGACGAGGCGCACACCTGTGTCGCGGACGGGTCGGCCCACGTCGCGGCGCGTACCTCGCAGCAGCGGTACGGACTGTTGCGCGCGCTCGCCGACGACCCTGCCCGGCACCTGCTGCTGGTCACGGCCACCCCGCACAGCGGCAAGGAGGAGCCCTTCCGCCGGCTGCTCGGACTGCTGGACCCGCGCCTCGCCACGGTCAGCTTCGACACCCGTGCGGGGCGTGAGCTGCTCGCCCAGTTCTTCGTGCAGCGCCGCCGTGCCGACATCCGTGAGGACTTCCAGGACGGCGCGCACTTCCCCTCCACCCGTGACTCCGCCGAAGTGGGCTACACCCTGCACCGCGACTACCGCGCACTGCTCGGCGAGGTCCTGGCGTATGCACGTGAGACGGTGCGCTCCGCCGACGGCGCGCTCCAGCAGCGTCAGCGCTGGTGGTCGACGCTGGCCCTGCTGCGCACCCTGTCCTCGTCGCCGGCCGCCGCCGTGCGGTCCTTGAACACCAGGGCGGGCGTGCAGGAGGCGGACACCCCCGACGAGGCCGACCGCACCGGGCAGTCCACGGTCTCCGACCCGGCCGACAGCGACAGTACGCAGTCCGCCGACGAGGTCCCGGGCAGCCTGCTGCCCGCTGCCGCGCGCACGGACGGCCAAGTGATCGGCGACGAACTCCTCGACGACGAGGAGAAGGCCCGCCTGGTCGCCATGGCCGAGGCCGCAGGGAAGCTCGCGGGCCCCACCCGTGACGGCAAGCTGAAGAAGCTGGTGACCATGGTCACCGACCTCCTCGACGCCGGCTACCGGCCGATCGTGTTCTGCCGCTACATCGCGACCTCCGACTACGTGGCTGGCCACCTGGCGAAGGTGCTCAACAAGAAGGGGACCGAGCACCCGGTGGCAGTCGCCTCCATCACCGGTGAGCTCTCGCCCGACATGCGGCTCCACCGGATCGCCGAAATGACCGCCGCCGACGAGAACGGCGACCCGGCACCCGAGCGGCGTGTGCTGGTGGCCACCGACTGCCTGTCGGAGGGCGTCAACCTCCAGGAGTCCTTCGACGCCGTCGTCCACTACGACCTTGCATGGAACCCGACCCGCCACGAACAGCGCGAAGGCCGCGTGGACCGCTTCGGGCAGCGCACCGACATCGTGAAGGCGCTCACCCTGTACGGGGCGGACAACCCCGTCGACGACATCGTCCTGAAGGTGCTGCTCCGCAAGCACGAGCGCATCCGCCTCGCCACCGGCATCTCCGTCCCCGTGCCACAGCAGGCGGAGAGCGCCATGCAGGCGGTATTCGAGGAGCTGATCCTCCGCGGCGAGACCCCCTCCTTCGAGCAGGAGGGGCTCTTCGAGCGGGAGGAGGCGCACGCTGCCGCCGAACAGCTGGAGATCGCCTGGGAGTCCTCCGCCGAACGCGAGAAGGCGTCCCGGTCCCGCTACGCCCAGAACACGATCAAGAAGGAAGAGGTGGCCGCCGAGGTCGCCCAGATCCGTGCCGCGCTCGGTACCGGCGAGGAGGTCATGGAGTTCACCCGCCGTGCGCTCGGCGCGCTGCGCGGTGTGCCCGCCGACCGCAAGCAGGGCGGTTTCACCGCACACACCGACGCCCTGCCGCAAGGCCTGCGGGACGCCGTCACCGCCGCGCTCGGCCCCCGCCATCCGCGCCCGGTCGTCTTCCACGACGCGCCGAGCGCGCCGCGCGGCGAGGTGGCGCTGACCCGTACCGACCCGGTGGTGGCCGCGACCGCCCGCTTCGTCCTCGACACAGCGCTGGACGAGAAGTTCCCGGACTGGCAGCGCCCGGCCCGCCGCTGCGGGGTGGTCCGCACGAGCGCCGTGCGACGCCCCACCACCATGCTGCTCGTCCGGCACCGTTTCCAGCTGAACCTGCCGACCCGCGACGGCGGAGTGCGCACACAACTCGCCGAGGACGCCCGGGTGGTGGCCTTCCACGGCAAGCCCGAGGCGCCTCAGTGGCTCACCGAGGAGGAGGCCCTGACCCTTCTGGAGGCCCGCGCCACCGGCAACTCCGACCCTGGGTTCGCCACCAGCCACATCACCGAGATCCTCGCCGCCCTCGACACCGGCCTGATGGAGGAGCTGCGGGCTCGCTCCAAGGCCGCCGCGAAGGAGCTGGAGGCCTCGCACCATCGCGTCCGTACCGCTGCCAGGGCCCGTCTCGCCGGCCTGCGGGCCGTCCCACAGGGCGACCCCGACGTCCTCGGTGTCTTCCTCTACCGCCCGGCCGCCACGATCCAGCTGGGAGCGGACGCATGAGCATCGCCAGGACCATGGTCACCGACACCGTCGCCACCGTCGGCGGTCTGCTCCCGTACGACCTTCTCGTACGGATCAAGGAGGGCAAGGAGCAGACGGGCGCCAAGCCCGCCGACTACCGGCTCTTCGCCAAGGGCGAGTCGGTACGGGATGCCGCCGAGCGTTCCTGGGCCTATCTGCACGGTGTCTGGACCGCCTACCAGGACGGCCTCGCCCGCGACGGTGCGGATGACGACGCCGGCGTGCACGCGATCGGACTCACCACCGAGCGCTGGCTGCTGCCCCTGTTCGAGGAGCTCGGGTTCGGCGCCCTGCCCTCCGTGCCCGAGCCTGGCCTGCCGGCTCACGACGAGGCGAAGAACTTCCCGGTCAGTCACCAGTGGGCGCACGTGCCCGTGCACCTCACCGGCTGGAACGTGCCCCTGGACCGCCGGACCCCGGACGTGGCACCGCAGGCCCCGCAGTCCATGGTCCAGGAGTACCTCAACCGCTCCGGCGACAAGGCTCTGTGGGGTGTCCTGTCGAACGGCCGCCAGCTGCGGCTGCTGCGGGAGTCCGCGTCGCTGACCGGTGCCGCGTTCATCGAGTTCGACCTGCAGGCGATCTTCGAGGGGAAGCGGTCCGACGACTTCGTCCTGCTGTGGCGGCTCCTGCACCGCACCCGCTTCGAGGGCACACCGGCCGTGTCCTGCCCGCTGGAGAAGTGGCGCACCGAGGCCATCGACTCCGGCACCCGCGCCCTGAAGGAGCTCCGCAAGGGCGTCGAGAAGGCGCTCACCGTGATTGGCAGCGGGCTCATCGCCCACCCCGACAACGGAGACCTGCGCGAGGCCCTGCGCACCCGCACCACCACGGTCCGCGAGCTCCACCCCGCCCTCCTGCGACTCGTCTACCGGCTGCTCTTCCTCTTCGTCACCGAGGACCGCGGCCTGCTCCTGGACCCGGTCGCCGCCGACGGCCCACGCGAAACGTACGAGAAGTACTTCTCCACCGCCCGCCTGCGCCGGCTCGCCCGCCGTACCGGCACCCCGCACAGCGACCAGTGGGAAGCCCTCACCCTGGTCATCAACGGGCTGGGCAAGCCCGGCGGCCGCCCCGAACTGGGACTTCCCGCACTCGGCGGCCTCTTCGAACCCACCGCGGTCGACCGGCAGCTGAAGGGCCTCGCCCTCACCAACGAAGCCCTGTACGAGGCGGTCCGGGCCCTCGCCGTCATCTTCGACACCAAGCTCGGCAGGCCCCGCAGGGTCGACTATCGCCACCTGGGCGCGGACGAACTCGGCTCGGTGTACGAGTCACTGCTCGAACTAGAAGCCCGCCAGGACAACGACGGCTCCTACGTCCTGAAAAAGCTGGACGGCAACGACCGCAAGACCTCCGGCTCCTACTACACCCCCTCGCCACTGATCGACTGCCTCCTCGACTCCGCCCTCGACCCCGTCATCGACAAGGCGGTCCGCTCGGGAACGACGAAGGAGGAGCGGGAGGCGGCACTGCTCTCCCTGACCATCTGCGACCCGGCCTGTGGCAGCGGCCACTTCCTGGTCGCCGCGGCTCGCCGTATCGCCCGCCGTCTCGCGGAGATCCGCACCGACGATCCGGAGCCGGGTGCTGAGGATGTGCGTCACGCCCTGCGCGACGTCATCTCCCGGTGCGTGTACGGCGTCGACCTCAACCCGATGGCCGTGGAATTGGCCAAGGTGTCGCTGTGGATCGAGGCCATGGAGCCGGGCCGCCCGCTCACCTTCCTCGACGCGCACATCAAGCACGGCAACGGGCTCCTCGGCACGACGCCGAAGCTGCTCGCCCGCGGGCTGCCCGATGAGGCGTTCAAGGTCCTGGAGGGCGACGACTCCAAGGCGGTCAGAAACCTGAAGGCCCGTAACGCGAGCGAGCGGGAGCGGTGGCTGACGGCGCTTCGGCACGGCGCCAACCAGGACGCCCTGTTCTCCGAGCAGGCCGCACTGGAGATCTCCAATGCGGCCATAAGCAGCAAGACTTCGGCCATCACGGCCGCCCCTTCGGTGATGCTTGAGGACGTCCAGGATCAAGCCCGCGCGTACCGCGAACTGACCACGTCCAAGGACTACGTCAAAGCCCTCAGGCTCGCTGATGCCTGGTGTGCGGCCTTCGTATGGGAGAAGGGCGAGCGGACCTCACCGGCCGCCCTCACCACCGACTCCCTGCTGTCCCTGCATGCCGCCGAGGGTGACACGGACGCCCAGGTCGACACCCATGCGAACCTGCCCGACGGCACGGTGCACACCGTGCGACGGCTGCGCGAGGAGTACCGCTTCTTCCACTGGCACCTGGAGTTCCCCGAGGTCTTCCGGGTGCCGGCCGACCCGGCGGCGCCGGGGGTGGACCAGCGGACGGGGTGGAAGGGCGGGTTCAGCTGCGTACTGGGGAACCCGCCGTGGGAGCGGGTCAAGCTCCAGGAGCAGGAGTTCTTCGCCACCCGCGACGAGAAGGTCGCCACCGCTGCGAACAAGGCGGCTCGCGAGCGCCTGATCGAAGCCCTCGCCGACAGCGCGGAGGAGTCGGACCGGGCGCTGCACGCCGAGTTCATCGCCGCACGCCGCGTCTCCGAGGGTGTCAGCCACCTGTTGCGCGGCTCAGGCCGCTTCCCGCTGGCCGGGCGCGGTGACGTCAACACGTACGCGGTCTTCGCCGAGACGGCTTCTCTCAGCATCGCCCCCACGGGGCGCTTCGGTCTCGTCCTGCCGACCGGTATCGCCACGGATGCTACGACCGCGCCGTTCTTCTCCGACCTGGTGCGCACCTCGCGGCTCGGGTCCTTCCTGGACTTCGAGAACGAGGCGTTCATCCTCAGCCGGGATGTGGACCACCGAGTCCGGTTCTCACTACTGACGGTCACCGGCCGGGGCGAGCGGGTGGACGAGGCCTCCTTCGCCTTCGGCACCAGGTACATGGAGGACCTCGACGAGCGCCGCTTCGCCATGCCGCCGGAGGAGATCCTCCTCGTCAACCCCAACACAGGCACGCTCCCTGTGTTCCGCAGCCGCCGCGACGCGGAGATCACCCTCAACATCTACCGGCACGTCCCGGTCCTCAAGCGGGAGCCTGACGCGGAAGGGAAGGGTGCCACGGACCCGTGGGGCCTGACCTTCATGACCATGTTCCACATGTCCAACGACTCGCACCTGTTCCGCGGAAAGGCCGAGCTGGAGGCCGAGCGCTGGAAGCTGGAGGGGAACATCTTCACCCACCCGTCCGACGACCGGCGCTACCTGCCGCTCTACGAGGCGAAGATGCTCCACCACTTCGACCACCGGCTCGGCACGTACGAGGGTCAGACGCAGGCCCAGGCAAATGTGGGGACGCTGCCCCGGGTCACGCCGGAACAGCACGACGACCCCGACTTCGCGCCGCTGCCCCGGTATTGGGTGCCTGAGTTCGACGTGGACTCGGGGAAGCGGGACGCGAAGCTGAACCCGATCATGTGGCCGGGGGTGGCGTCGCGGCTGGCGGAGCGGAAGTGGTGGAACGGGTGGCTGCTGGGGTGGCGGGACATCGCGCGGTCTACGGATACGCGGACAACGATGGCCACGGTGCTGCCCCCCTACGGTGTCGGCCACACCAACCCGCTAATGTTCCCGTCGGACGCAAAAGCGGCGGCTCTGTTGCAGGCGTGCCTGTCGTCGTACATCTTCGACTATGTGATCCGCCAGAAGATCGCAGGCACGCACCTAACATACGGGTACCTGTATCAGCTACCGGTTCCCGAGTTCGCGGACTTCGTCGAGGTGCCCGGTGGGACCGAGTGGTTCACCGAGCGGGTCGCTGAACTGTCCTGGACCAGCCGGGACATGACGCCCTTTGCCAAGGACCTAGGTTATTCCGGGCCACCGTTTCGATGGAGCAGTGACCGTCGCGACCTGTTGCGAGCCGAGCTGGATGCCGCGCTGTTCCGCCTCTATGGGCTGAGCCGCGACGACGTTCAGTACGTCATGGAAACCTTCCCCGTGGTTCAGCGCGAGGACGAGGCCACCCACGGCGCATACCGCACCCGGGACCTCATCCTCGACGTCTACGACCGCATGGAAGAGGCCCGCGCGACCGGCGGCACATACCAGACGTTGCTGGATCCGCCGCCAGGTAAGGGGCCCCGCCACGACACATGAGCGGACGTCGTGGGCGGAGGCGGTCAGTCGGATCGACTCCGCCCGACGTCCGCGACGAAGCAGGCCCAATCGTCGGGCTTGAACGCGAGCTGGGGGCCACCGCGCTCCTTGGAGTCCCGTACGTGGACGGCGGCGCGGGCGGCGGCGACCTCAACGCATTCTCCGCCTTCTCCGCTGCTGTGCGAACTCTTGAACCACTTGAGCTCTATGGGCTGTTCGGTGCTCATTGGTCTCCCAGCAACTTCTCGATCAAGGCCAGGGACTCGCTTGGGTTGAGGGCCTGGGCGCGGATGCTGCCATAGCGCGCAGCCAGCATACGAACCTCCTCCGGGTCCGTCACGAGTCGGCTGATGTTCTGGACCTCCACGTACGCCATCTGCGATTTCCCTGGCGGGGTGAGCAGGGTGAACGGGCCACCCAGGCTCGGGTGGTCCGTACGGTCCGTGGGCATGACCTGTAGCTCAACATTGCGCAGTGGCGCCACCGCGAGCAGGCGAAGCAACTGCTCCTTGTGAACCGCCGAGGATCCCGTGGGCCGTTGCAGGACGGACTCCTCGATGGTGAACGAGACAAGCGGCGGGGGCCAGTGTGTCAGGATCTGCTGCCGCGCCAGACGGGAGGCCACTCGTTGCTCGATGGTCGCTTCGTCGAGCAACGGACGGCGGCTGGTAAAGACCGCACGCGCATGCCTCTCCGTCTGAAGCAAACCCGGCAGTGAGAGCGCCGCGTAATAGTGCAGCTCAATGGCCTTGGCCTCCAGGTCCGCATAGTCCTGGAACCACCCCGGATGCCGCACCCGCCGCCGCGTCCTCACCCGCTCCACGTCCTCCGCAAGCACCGCCAGCAACCCACCACATCCCAGCAGCTCATCCACCGCCACCAGGAAGTCCGGCTGCGGCGTCCGCCGCCCCCGCTCGATCGAGGAGATCTGCTCCTCTCCGTACCCGACCCTCCGGCCCAGCTCCCGCTGGCTCATCCCAGCCCGTTCCCGCGCGGCCTTGATCATGCGGCCGATGGCGCGGAACAGGTCCGCGGCCTCCTCCGTACCCGCTGGGTCCTCGGCGCCCGCCCCACCTCGTACCGCCATCGCCTGCCCCGTTCCTCATCCCACCACCGACCGGACCGCCGCATACGGTCCACCGACCGTCGCCGGACGACGTCACGGGCGGACACCCGTACAGCCGCGACCGCCCACCCGGACAGCCTGCCCGTACCGCCGGACAGTCACGCGCTGTACCGCGCCGGCTACTCCCCACCGTAGAGCCGTCACGTCACTGTCGGTGAGGTGAACAAGGAATCCGGGACCGCGACCCATGACTCCTTCGCGAACTCCGACCACGTGAGCTTCAGCACCCTCTTCCCCACCACCCGGCACGGCGCCCACGCAGTACGTCACGCCGCCGAACGGTGGCTCGCATCGCACCTGTCACCGAACGACCCGCGCGACGGCGACCTCGCCACTTCCGCCGCCCTCCTCGTCGCCGAACTGTCCGCAAACGCCGCCCTGCACGGCCGGGTACGCGGCCGCGGCGCCCGCCTCACCCTCCGGCTCGACGCCACCGAGCTGCGCGTCGAGGTCACCGACGCCCGCGGCGACCGGCTTCCTACGCCTCGACACCCCGACGGTGGCGGCGAGTCGGGCCGCGGGCTCCTGCTCGTCGAGACCCTGTCGGACGACTGGGGCGTACGCCCGCACCACCCCGGCGGAAAGACGGTGTGGGCCGTGCGCCGCCGGTGGGCTGCAGCCACCACAGCCCGGCCCCACAGCGGTCAGAAGTGGAACCCGAACAGCCCGCCTTCCTCATAGGTGTCTTCGAGGCGAGGCTCGATCACATAGGGCGACGGGTCGAAGCCACCCAGCCGCGCCCGCTCCAGCTTGTCGGAGTTGAAGGTCACCACGTACTGGAGGCCCTCCTCGTCGGCAACCTCAGACGCCAGTCTCAGCGCTTCCGTGACCTGTCGGTCGTCCACCCCGTCGAAGAGATGGCTGTCGTGGACGAGGAAGTCCGGCCCTCGGCCATGACGGTGGGCGAGGACCGCGGCCGCGAGATCGAGACAGAAGATCACCATCTTGTTGATGCCAACACTGTCCCGGCTGTCGACATGTGCCGTGATTTCCAGACTGCTCGTGCCGGCCCTGATGGTCAGGTAGGCGTCCCTGTCCTGGCCGTAGAGGCGGCGAGCAAAGCGGGAGAACAGCCAGGTGGCCTCCCTGGTCTGTTCACCGCGCTCCTCCAGGTCGACCTCCAACGCCTCTTGGAGCTCCACCCGCTTCGCGGTGATCTCCCGCTGGCTGGCCTCCATGAACTGTGCCGTCTCGTGCTGTTTGCGCAGCGCCTCCAGCGCGGCCTGCTTCTGCGCGAGCAGCTGCTGGAGCGCCGTCAGACCATCGAGCGCTCCTCCATCACGAAGCTCGGTCAGCGCCGCGGTGAGCTGCTCTCCCAGTCGGGCACGTTCACGTTCACGTTCCGCGAGGCGAGCTTCCGTCTCGGTGATCTCCTCAGCGAGGTAGCGTCGCCGGTTGCGGACGATGGAGGCATGGAAGCCCCGTACGTCCTCGAAGCTCCGGTGCACGCGACTCGGGAGGGTGACGCCCAACTCCCGGTACACAGCGTCCACATATGCTGTGTCCGGATCGACGGCCTCATCGACGGCGCGGCGCAGGACCGCCAGGTTGCGGCGGTCGATCACATCCTGCTCCGGTAGCGACCGGACCCGCTGATCCAGCTCGTCCGCCCGCCGCTGGAGTTCCTCGTAGGCCGGCACCACTTGAAACGCGGAGATCTGCCGCCTGAGCCGGTCCACATCCCCCTCCGCAACAATGATCTTGCCGCGCAGGTCGGCCGTCGTACCGACGACCTGGTTCCAGGTGGGATCGTTCATCGCCGACCGCAGTTGCCTGCGCGTCGCCTCGCGCGCGGCGATGTCCCGGTAGCCGGAGGCAAGCCGCCAGTCCAGGCCCAGCAGGTACGCGAGATTGGCAGCCGCCTCGGCGGCCGACTGCTGGGGATAGGTCCGCACCGGGTCGTTGAAGGCATGCGAGCCGACGCGACGCACGAGCAGCGAAAGGAGAGCGCGCCCCGAGACGCCGGGATGGTCGGCCGGCAGTCGGAAGAGGTCGCTTTCGATCCGCGTGGTCCACTCCGGCACCGGCATCTCTCGCCTGACCCGGACCTCGAAGAGCCCTCCGTCCTCGGCGGCGCCGGGCAGATCGGTCAGGACGATCCCGGGCTGGGCTCCCCGCCGGCTCACCCGCAACAGATCGCCCTGTCCGGGCCAGTCCATCGTCAGGGTGAAGCGGGTGTTCCGGAGCTCCGGACGGGTGGGGAGGGCGCCTTTGCCCGCTCTGGCCCCCAGGGTGAAGTGGAGCAGTTCCACGAGGCTGGACTTGCCCGTACCGTTGCGGCTGTCCGTCCTGGCCGCCCCGGCGTGTGCTTCGGCGACCAGGAGGTTGAGGCCGGGCCGAAATTCGACCGTACGGAACCGTGGATCGTCAGCGCTCAGACGTCGCAGCATCATCCCTCCTTCCGACCAACAGGTCGTTTCTTCTGACCAACAGCTCGTTGCGGAACTCGATCACACCGAGCGCGTACAGCACATCGAGCCCGAGGACGAACCACTGGAAAGAGACCGGAGAGTGATGTCCCAGACGGCGGCGCTCCTCACGGAACCTCGACCACGTCTGCGTCACGGTCATCGGCATGTCCAGCACCTTCGCGATCTGCGCGCCGACGGCCAGCAGGGAGCGATCGGGGGAGATCCCCTTCGTCGGCGTGATCACGCGCCGCTCCCGACTGCCTCGTCCGGCATCCATCCATCCGGCGGCACGTCGAAGACGTCGCACCTCTGGAAGAAGTAGGCGATGACAATCCAGGCGCAGTACATGGAGCTCAGACTCGGATTCGCGTTGCCGAGGATGTACTCCTGCAACGCGGTCCACAGCTTCTCTTGACTGTCGGTCTTACTCCTAGTCTGGTCGTAGTACACCCGGAATCCCTGGGCGACCTGGTCCCCTTCGTCCGGTGCGGCGATGCCGGCGTAGTACGCCTCGACCAGGGGGCTGTGTCTGATGCCCTGGATCAGTGCGTCACGGACATCACCCGTGAGGCGATTCCACTCGAGCTTGTACTTGTTGACGTCCGGGATGGCGGTGAGCGGCTCCACCGTCTGGCGCTGGTCGCCCAGGCGGGCCAGCAGCGCCTCCAGGTCCGTGAGGCCGAGACCGTACGTCTTCGCCTGGATGGGGAGCTCGCATCCCAGCAGGTCCTCGGCGGCCATCTGGTCGAGTCGCATGACGTCGTTCCACAGGTGGTGCCAGCTGTAGGAGAGCACCCGGAGTGGACGCAGCTTCTCCTGTGCCTCGGCCATCAGCACGCTCAGCTCCGGATGGACGCCCTTGAGGTCGTTGATGGCGAAGCGGAAGGTGTCGAACGAGCCCGGACGCTTTTCGAGCGCTTTGTCCAAATCGGATCGGAACTTCGCTTTGACCTTGCTCATGTCCTCGGTCTGCGGCGAGTAGCAGGCCCAGAGCTCACGCTCCCACAGCAGAAGCCCGTCGGCTCCCATATCACCGAGATTGCCGTGGGTGCGCACCGCCACGAAGTCCGGGTGCAGCAGGCTCAGCAGATGATGAATCAGCTGCTCGAAGCGCTCGCCCGGCATATTGGTCAGCTGGGTGCGCAAGGTGAGCTGCGCCAGCATGCGCTGAGTGAAGTCCACTTGTTCAAATCCCCCGTTGGATTATTCAGAGCCGGCCGCGCAGCACGCTCAGGGACGTGCCGTCCTCCGTGCGCCAGGCGTCCCATCCATTGGACTTGCTCTGGGCCACCACGTCACATGCGCCGGACGGGGATTCACAGACGCGGCCGTCGTCCAGGCGGAGGTGCCCTTCTTCCGTGACCTGCGCATGGTGTTCCTGCCCGAGATTGCGACGCCGCCAGACCAGTGGCTGCCCCGGCTTCAGCAAGCCCGCGTCGAGCAACGGCGCGAGCGCACCGGGCCGGCCTTCGGCCGAATCCAGGGCGAGGAGTCGGCGCAGCACGCTGTTGGCCGTATCGATCAACGGCCGGGCCTCACGCTGCAGGCACTCGAAGACCTCGGCGTCGACGGTGATGGTGTGCGTGGACATCCGCCCTCCCAAGCTTTTCTCCAGATTTTTTCTCTTCATGCAATGTGGAGAAAAATTAAGGGGCGCCTGCGGTCGCTGTCAAGGTTCCACTCACAGTCAGCCCTATCCAGCAAGGCGCGAATGTCTGTAAACTCAGTCAACGTCCGCTTGCTGTGTCGTTCAGGGGAAAGACAGAGTCATGCCGCAGATCGCGATCACCAACACCTTCTGGGAAGGCGTGGACCGGCTGGACAAGTCGGCCCGCGCTCGCGTCCACAAGGCGATGGGCAAGTTCCAGCAGATGACCGTCCCCCAACTCCACGCCGACAAAGGGCTGCACCTGGAGTCCGTGGTCAGCTCACGCGACCCGCGCATGCGCACGATCCGGGTCGACGACGGGCTGCGCATCGTGCTGCTCGCCCCTGACGACGGCAGCGACCTCTTCGTTTTCGTACACGTCGTCTCCCACGACAAGGCGTACGGATGGGCCAAGCGACGGCTCTACACGGTCAACTCGGTGACCCGCTGCCTCGAAGTGCGTGACCTCACCGCCATGGAGCAGATCACCCCACTCTTCGCACAGGAGGCCGAAGCCGCACCCCAGCTCCTCTTCGCCGCCTGGTCGGACACCGTGCTCCGGCATCTCGGCATCGACGAGGTCACCCTGCGCGCGGCCCGCACCATCACCGGCAAACAGCAGTTGGAGGCCTTCGGGTCACTGATGCCGGAGGACCAGTTCGAGGCCCTGTGGCTGCTCGCCGAGGGATTCGACGCCGACACCGTTTACCGCGACCTCGTCGCCGTGCGGCAGGCCGTCACGATCGAAGGCTGCGCCGAACAGGGCGAGCTGGCAGCAGCCGTCAGCCGTACCCGTAGCCGGATCGCCCTCGTCACCGGGGCCGAGGAACTCGCCGACATCCTCGCCAAACCCTTCGACGCCTGGCGCGTCTTCCTCCACCCCGCCCAACGCCGCATCGCCTACCGGCCCGGCTATGCGGGCCCCGCCCAGATCACCGGCGGACCCGGCACCGGCAAGACCGTCGTCGCCCTGCACCGCGTCAAGCACCTCCTCGGCCGCGCGCCCGACACGCGGATCCTGCTCACCACGTACACCGGTGCACTCGCCCGCTCCCTGCGCGCAGGGCTTGCTCTCCTCCTCGACCACGACCAGCCGCTCCTCGACCGGGTCACCGTCACCACGGTCGACGCGCTCGCCCGGCGCGCCGTGCAGCAACTGAACGGTCCGCCGGGCACCGTCCTTGGAGACAAGGACGAGCGGCGGCGCTGGCAACGCCTGGCCCGGATTCTCGACCTTCCGTGGAATGACGCCTTCCTGGCCCAGGAGTATCGGCATGTGGTGCTGGCCCAGGATCTGCGCACCCCCGAGGAGTACAGCGTCTGCCGGCGGCGCGGGCGAGGCAGCGCGCTGGGGCAGGCCCAGCGCGAGCGGGTGTGGGAGGCAATCACCCGATTCGAGGACGAGCTCGCCCGCGACCGGTCCTGCACCTGGCTCCAGCTGTGCGCGCATGCAGCCCGGCTCCTGCACGACAAGCCGGGCACGGGACCGTCATACGACCATGTGGTGGTGGACGAGGCGCAGGACCTGCACCCCGCCCAATGGCGGCTGCTGCGGGCTGTGGTTTCGGACGGTCCGGACGACCTGTTCCTCACAGGCGACCCGCACCAGCGGATCTACGACGCCCGGGTCTCTCTCCGTTCGCTCAGTATCTCCGTCGCCGGGCGCGGGGCGCGACTACGCCTCAACTACCGCTCCACGGAGGAGATCCTGCGCTGGTCACGGGCGCTGCTCGACGGGGAACCGGTGACCGATCTGACCGGCGACGAGCCGGACACACTGTCCGGCTACCGGTCCCTACTGCACGGGGAGCGGCCCGTGTGCGAGGGGCACGGGACGGAGCCGGCCGAGGTCGAAGCCGTCGTCAGGCGGGTGCGTGAGTGGGTGGCGGCCGGGGTCGCCCCCTCGGAGATCGCGGTCTGCGCACGGTTCCACACACAGACCTCTCGGATCGGGGAGCGGCTCGCCGCGGCCGGGCTCCCCGTCGTACGGGTCAAGGACGGAGAGCCGGACGGTACAACTGGGGTGCGCCTTTCCAGCCTGCACAGCCTGAAGGGTCTGGAGTTCCGTTGCGTGGCGGTGGCCGGGGTGACGGCGTCCGCGTTCCCGTTCCAGACGGCGGTAACTCCGGCCGAGGTCGACCCGCTCCAGCATGCGACGGATCTCGCCGCCGAACGATGCCTGTTGTTCGTGGCGTGCACCCGGGCCAGGGAGGCGCTGTACGTGTCGTACAGCGGGCGGCCGAGTGCATTCCTCGACGGGGTGACGCGGAGAGGCTGATCAGGGCTGACCGCGCAATTCCGGCCTGTGAACAAAGTCAATGGCCGTAGTAGCCTAACCGGCGCAGGAGAGCAGGGACGGTGGCTTGATCACGCACCCACAGCCGGGGGAATCTTCCTCATTCCGTTAGAAATGCCATGGGAGTGCAGATGTCCACGCCACGTGCCGTACCGGTGACCTTGGCGGAAATCGCCCGTCTCGCGGGTGTGGGGCGCGCCGCCGTGAGCAACTGGCGGCGGCGGCATCCCTCCTTCCCCGAGCGGATCGCCGGCACCGACGTCAACCCGCAGTTCTCCATGACCGACATCGAGCACTGGCTCCGCGACAACAAAAAGCTCAAGAAGTCCGTTGAGCGGGAATGGCTCTGGCCCCGCTTCGAGGCGCTTGGCGGGCGCGACGAGACCGGGGCCGCCGTCGCGGAGGTAGGACGGCTCCTATCCAGCCGGCAGAGAGCGGAAGGCTACGAAGCCCGGGACCTGCATTCGGAAGAGGCGAGGGCCCTGGTCGCACGAGCCGTGGACCTCGGTCGGCGCGAAGGAGGCGCCGAGACCTTCGCGTTCCTGCTGCGCCGCTGGCTCGACGTCCATGTGCGCCAGATCGCCACGACCCCGGAGCCAATGGCCGCACTCATGGCAGACCTCGCCCTCGGCGCGGCAGGCGGTTTGAGTGATGCGACGGCCATGGACCCGGCCTGCGGCACGGGACACCTCCTCATGGCCGCCAGCCAAGCGGCGAAAGCTTCCGGCGCCAGTGCGGTGACGCTGCTCGGCGGCGACCTCGATCCGGTCCTCGTCGCACTGGCGGACGCCCGCCTGAGCCTCGCCGCAGGTATAGGAGAGGAGCTGCCGACGCAGATCGACGTGCGGGCAGCAGACTCTCTGCGCGAAGACCCGTTTGCCGACTTCCCCGCCGACATCATTCTGTGCAACCCCCCCTTCAACGAACGGGACTGGGGGTACGAGGAGCTGGCCACCGACGCCCGCTGGAGTCACGGACTGCCCCCGCGCACCGAGCCCGAACTCGCCTGGGTCCAACACTGCCTGGCCCGGCTTCGTCCCGGCGGTACTGCCGTGATGCTGCTGCCGCCGGCAGTAGCGGCCAGGAAGGCCGGCAGGCGCATCCGCGGGTCCCTGCTGCGCACCGGTCAGCTGCGGGCCGTCATCGCTCTCCCGCCGGGATGCGCCGCACCGCACAGTGTCTCCTTGCACCTGTGGGTGCTGCGCACGCCCGCGCCCGGAGAGGAGTCGCCGGTTGGCGGCCGACTGCTGGTCGTCGACGCCGCGTCCCGCTTCCCCCGGCCCGCGGAGCGGGAGTGGACCCCCGACTGGACGGCGATCAGCACCTTCGTACGCGAGGCGGTCTCGGAGACCGCCTCCCCGCAGACCCCCGCCTATGTACGGCGAGTCCCCGTCATCGAACTCCTCGACGACGAGGTCGACCTCACTCCGGGGCGTCACATCGCCTCGTCCCCCGCGGACGTCGCGCCCCGGCTGGCCGAGTCCTGGCGGGAATTCACCGGGCTCATCGCGAGCATGGGTTCGTCGGCCCGGCTGCTGACGGCGCTCGACCTCTCAGCGTCCACGGCGGACACGCCGACGGCGACCACGGTCGCCGAGCTGGCCCGGGCCGGGGCACTCACCGTGCGCGGCGGCCAGCATCCCCCGGAGGAGTCGATCCGCGCCAGCCCATCGTCTGACGACGACATCCCGCTGCTCACCATCCCCGACCTGCTGGTGGACGCCGAACCGAGGGGCTGGCTCGCCTCCGACGACGTGGCGGCCCACGAGACCGTGATCGCCGAACCTGGGGACATCGTGGTGGTGGGAGTGACCCGGGCGTTCTCCGCCTGGGTCCACGAGGGTCCGCCGACGGCCCTCGGCTCACAACTGCACGCCGTGCGGGTGCATCCCGAGCAGCTCGACGCCTGGTTCCTCGCCGGTTCGCTCCGCGCCCCGGCCAACGCCCGGCAGGCCGGAACGCACACGATGAGCTCCTCCCGCATCGACATCCGCCGCCTCCAGGTCCGCCAGGTACCCCTTGGCGAGCAGCGTCGCTACGGCGAGGCGTTCAGTGAACTGGCTGCCTTCGAGCGGATGGTGCGCCGCGCCGCCGGCCTCGGTTCGGACCTCGTCCGCGACCTCGGCGATGAACTGGCGGCCGGACGCCTCGCGGGCAGGGCATAGGACAACATGCTCCCCCACTCCGTCAGCCCGCGCTCACTTGGCCGGGCCCGTGGGGCCGATGACCCGTCTGCGGACGTTCAGTCGAGGTGACCACGCGGTCGGCGCTCACGCCGCCATGCCTCCCGGTCCGCGAGCCGAGCCGAGAGCAGGGTGTCGACCACGCTTCGTACGGCTTCGACCTGAGCCGCGAGCTCTGGTGGCAGTCCCGCGGCCGTGCGTCCCGCCGCGTCGACCGCGGTGATGGCGGTGTCCAGTTCACCGAAGGCGAGACGGCATTCAGCCAGGCGCAGCCGGATCACCGCGCGTTCGGCTCGCTCGAGCGGATCCTCCCCGTGGATGAGGTCCTCGTCGATTCCCTGGTAGAGGCGGGCGGCGGAGCCGAAGTCACCGGCGAGGCGCAGTCCGTCCGCCGCTCCCTGCCACACCCGGCGCACCAAGGGTCGACGCTCTCCCCATTCCTTCCGGACCCGCGCCGTCAGTCCGCGCAGGCGGGCTGCGGCGTCGCCCGGTTCGCCGGTGGCGATCTCCGACTCGGCCTGGGTGCAGAGCCCTTCGACCGCGTGCCCGTCCAGCCACTCCCCCTCGACCGGGGCGGAGGCGTCGGGCGGGACGGAGAGGGCGGGGCGCGGCGGTGAACCCCTGTCCGGCGGGCGACGCAAGGGGGCCGTGGGGTCGGGGCGGGTACGCGGCCTCGGCTCTGGGTCGCCGGGTCGGGGCCCGAAGGGTGCGAGGACCTCGAGGATCTCGTCCACAGCGGGGCGCTGCTCGGGCTTCTTGGCGAGCATCCGCACCACCAGGTCGTCGATCACCTCGGGAATGCCCGCGGCGTGCACGCTCGGTGGCAGCGGCTCCGCGTGGAGGTGCTTGTCGGTCAGACCGGAGTCCGCGCCCAGCGGGAACGGGGGCCGCCCCGTGAGAAGTTCGTAGAAGACGCAGCCGAAGCAGTAGACGTCTGTACTCGGAGTGGGCTCCAGCTCCAGGAGCTGTTCGGGCGCCAGGTAGCCGCGGGTGCCCAGTGTCGAACCGTGCGCGGTGTACCGAGTGGCGTCGGCGTGCAGCGGCTTGGCGATGCCGAAGTCGATGAGGACGACCGCACCATCATCGTCGATCATGATGTTCGCCGGCTTGAGATCCCGGTGCACCACGGGGAGGGTATGAGCGCAGGCCAATGCCCCCGTCACCTGCAGGGCGACGGCGATCGCCGCGGCCAGGGGCAGGGGGTTGTGCTCGTCGAGGAACGTTCGCAGACTCACCCCCGTCACCAGACGCATGGCGATGTACGGCACACCCTCGTGCGATCCGCTTCTGTAAAGCTTCGTAATGCCCGGGTGATCGAGCGTGCCCAGGAGGGCGGCCTCGCGCCGGAACCGGGCGTTCCTGACCTCGAGTTCAGCCACCCGCTCGTGCGGGTCGAGTGAGTACAGGGCCTCGGTGTCGTGGCGCAGGAACTTCACGGCCACGTCACACCCCCCGGACACCTCGCGGGCCCGCCAGACATGGGCCATCCCGCCCTTGCCCAGCGATTCGCTCAACTCGTAGCGCATGTCGATCAGATCACCCGCACCGGGCTTGTACGCATCCGCGTCCACCGACACACCCTCTTCGCACTCCGGCACCATCAGGCACACCAGAGTACCGTGAAGGACCCATCACATGAAACGTCTATGGACTCAGTTCACAGATTTATGGCATGCTCAGATAGCGCCCCCGGCCTCCTCGGGTTCCGTAGGTCCTGGGCGCTCTCCTGCCCATGCCGCCCGCCACGGGGGTCACCATGCAGAATTCATCGGGCTTCGTCGGCCACGACTGGCTGATCAGGGCGAGCCCCCGGATGGCCCGGCCCGACCCCGCGGCCTGTCCGACCCACCGTCGAACCGCGATGCGGCCCCTGCTCGTCGCCGAACCGGCCGTGCCGTTCCACCCCACGCCACGCGAAGAGTTCGGGTTCGGACCGCTCTTCACGGCTCTCGACCTTTGGGAGCACGATCACTGGTCCGTTGAGCGAGTACGCGAGGAACTCCGCAACACCCGTAGCCCGTTCCGAGGATGGGGCTCGCCGGTCCACCCGGCCCACCTGGCGTGGACCGCCCACGCCCTGGAGCGCTACGTTGCCGCTCGAGCCCGGGAGCAGGCCTCCGCCACGGAGGCCGGACTGCCCCCGACCTCACCGGTCAAGCAGCCGTGGACGTGGCGCACCCGCCGCACGGTCGCTCCCGACGCACGCGGCGCCCGCCAGTACGAACACACCCTCTGGGGTCGTATGTACGCCTCGGACGACGGGTCGGTGCGAGACCTGTGGCTTCCCTCCTTGAGTCGGGCCAAGACTGGCCGCCCCGACGCGGAACTCGGGGCCGTGGTGCAGGTGATGGCGTCCGGTGCACCTACCCCACGGCGCAAGGCGCGCTCCGAACCCCCGTCTGACGCGACCATCAGCACCCGCCCACCCGGACTGGTCCGCGTCTTCGACATCGGATGCGCCGACGGCTCCGTGGAGAGGCTGCTCTCCGAAGGGCCCGTCGAGGCGAGGCAGCGGTTCGAGACCCACGCGGTGCCCGCCTTCCTCGCGGCCACCACCGGAACCGGCACACAGCCAGGGGAGAGCTGTGTCGACTGCAAGGCCACCGCCGGCTGTGCGGACCTCAAGCGCGCCCCGCTGCTGTGGGGCGGGCGGCCCCCGGCCCCGGCGCGCAAGCGCCGCTCCGTCTCCGCCTGGGACCTGCGCCTGCACGCCGAATGCCCCGCCCAGTACCACCTGGTGCGCCGTCTTCACCTCAACGATCTGTCCACCGAGGGCCGGGGAGCCCAGCGCGGCCGGGCCGTCGATGCCTGGCTCGACGCACGACACGCCGAACGCCCGGTACAGGGTTGCCGGGACCGCGCGATTCCCGCCCTGGCCGCGGTGCGGGCCCGGACCGGACTCGATGACGCGTCCGCAGGTGAGGCCGCCGGAATGCTCGCCGAGCACCGGCTGCTCTGCCCCCTGAACGGACTCGGCGCCGACGAGCAGGTACTCGTACAGCACCGGGTTACGGCCTACGTTCCGGAGCTCGATGTCATTGTCCTCGCCGTACCCGACCTGGTGTACACCCATCGCGGCCGGTGGATCTGGCGCGAGACCAAGACATCGGCCCGCCCTCTGTGGGAACGGCGGTCCCTGCTCAGCACGTACCCCCAACTCGCCCTCGGGGTCCTTCTCTTCCAGGCGGGCGCACTCGGTGACGACCCGCGCCGGTCGTGGGTCGAGCTGGAGCATCTACGCGAAGGGCATGGTGAGAGCCGACTCGAACGGATCGATCCCGGCCGCGCAGAGATCGTCGACGAGGCCCGGGCGGTCATCGCCGAACTCGCCCAGCCGCTCCTGGACGACACCACATACGAGCCGAGGACCGGACGCCACTGCCACGGCTGCCAGGCACGGACCTGGTGTCGACCCGGCACTGCCTACGTCACCGACCATCCGCGCCCGGAAGGCCCCGACGCGCAGACCCCGACGCGAGGAGATGTAGCGGCCGATGACTGACCAGCGACTCGTACCGGACTGGCTGTCCAACCCGGACGTCGTCCTCCTGCGGGACGTCGCCACCGCCGTCCTGCACCTGGCGGCCGTCGACCGCCTGGAATCCTTCACCCTGCCCTACCCGCCCGCCGCGCAACGGGCCGTGGACGCCCTGGTGCTGCAGTGCCTGCGCAACGGGGCCCAGCCCCCGGCCGGCGTGCCCGAGATGATGCGCTGGGCCCGCACCCGCCCCCTCGGCAGCTGGCCCCTCGACCGGCTGCCGACCGACCTGTTCGACTCGGCCGACCGTCTGATCGACACGGACTCGGGAGAGCCCACACAGCTCTGCCACGAACTCGCCGTGCAGGGATACGCCGACAGCACCGGACGGCAGTACGACCGTCTGGTGATTCACGAGGCCCTGCGCGCCTGCCGCGCCGTGTCATCGCCCGAGTCGTACACGGCCTTCCGGCGCCTCCTGGTCACTCGGCCGGTCCTCACCGAAGCGGACTGGGCCGAGGTCAGCACCGACCTCTTCCTCGACCCTGTTCGCTTCCTCATCGAGGAAATCTACGCGCCCGTCCCCCTCGGGTTCCGGCGGGATGGGTCCTACCTGTGCTGCCACCGTTGCCTGACGCTGCTCCACCCGGTGTCCGACACAGAATGGTGGTGTGAGCGCGACCAGTGCCGTTACCGGGGCCCCGCGCCGCGCGGCCGGATGCTCATCGCCTCAGAGGTGGGAGAACTACGTCAGCTGCGCAAGCCACTGAGGCAATTCGTCACCGGGCCCGGGCAGGCCGAGACCTCGTTGGAGAGCGAGCTGCGCGCGTTGGGGCTCACCGTCGAGATGTGGCCCGGCTTCGATGCGTACGACCTGCGGCTCACCTTCCCCAACGGCCATGTGTGGGCCGTCGATGTCAAGGACTGGGCACACCCTGCCTTTCTCGGGCGTTCCGCGAGTGCGGTCCGCGCCGACCCCCCCTACGACGAGGCCTGCTGGGTGGTTCCGACCTTCAGGGTGCGCGCACGCCGCGACTACCTCGACGTCTACTCCAAGGAGCGGGCCAAGGAGGCACGCGGGCTAAGGCTGCTGACGGACGTCCAGCTGCGACAGGCCGCACGGCTACGACTGTCCGGCCAAAGCGGGCCGGAGGCGTCCATCGGCCCCCTCCCGGCCGACCAGACCACATCGCCGGGAAGGGAGCAGAGGGGCGCTCATACAGCGTCACTCCCGTCCCAAGGGGTTACGGCGTCGACCGACGGCGCCGCGAAGTATGGAGCCAACCTTGCGTGACCGCAGCAGCTGGTACCAGCCAGTCGTCGTCGCATTGGGCCCCTGGCCCGAGGAGCACGCCCGGACCCGGCCCGCCCTGCTCTGTCAGGTCGAACTCGCCCTACGGCTGATGGAGACCGTAGCCCCAGGCCACGCCGCCGAAGGGGCGTGGACACTCCTTGGCGGCTACGGCCTTCGCTTCGCGTCAGAGGCGAAGCTCCCGACCGGCACGGCCGCACAGGTCGCCCTCGCCGCGTCCCGACACCTGCTCTGGCCGATGCGTCGCAGCCGGATGTGGCGGCAGAGCCTGGACGCCTACCTGGGGCTGCCCGAGCGGCTGCGCGCGTACGGTGTCACGGCAGCCGGGGAGCCCGCCTACCGGCTCTCCCTCAAGGTGGCTACCGACCGATTCATCGCCTACGACAATGCGCTCTCGTGCCTCCCCGACTTCGCCGTCAAGCCGCTTCCCCAGGCAGGGGCGGGCGAGCACCGCTTCATGGACCGCCGCCACCGGCGCACCTCCGTCACCGTCCCCGCCGACCTCGTGCGTGATCCCTCCCCCGGCCACGCTCTCGCAGCCGAACGCCCGGCCACCGCAGCCCGCCTCGACGTACCCCTCGACGAACTCGCCGACGTGGCCCGGTGGATGGACGAGGAAGAGCGACGGCGTGGACTGAGGGCAGGAAGCTGGGAGCAGCGCCTCGATCAACTCGACCTCGATACCCGCACCTCGGATGGGACAGCCTTCGCAGCCGCGTCCTCGCTGCCGCTCGACCAGCTCACCCACCTCGTCGGCATGGTCGGCGCCGGCAAGTCGACCTTGATGACGCTGATCGCCGTATGGGCGCACCGCAAGGGCCTGCGCAGCACACTTGTCGTCGGCGA
The DNA here is from genome assembly GCF_042887545.1 of Streptomyces sp. NPDC057939. Classification (NCBI taxonomy): domain Bacteria; kingdom Bacillati; phylum Actinomycetota; class Actinomycetes; order Kitasatosporales; family Streptomycetaceae; genus Streptomyces; species Streptomyces sp. NPDC057939. The sequence continues at coordinate 185,832 of NZ_JBHVPG010000004.1, read as the reverse complement.
CGTGGCCGAACAGCTGACCCTGACAGAACTGTTCCGCGAGCTCGGCCTGCGTGCCGCCCTGATTCAGGGCGGCACGACGCGGCCCCAGCACACCCAGAGGCTGCACCGCAGGCTTGCCGCACACGGAGAGCACTCGCTACTGGCCCACACCGGCCCCGTCTTCACTCACCTCAGCACCGCCTGCCCGCTGGACGCCTTGCGCGCACTCGACACATCGGAGCCGCTGCGCTACACCGACGCGCCGTGCGGTGCACTCCATCCCGCGCGCGGCAAAGAGACGACCGAGGAGCCGACGCCCGAGCGCGCCGTACGCGAGCTCGAACGTGCCCGAGGCGTCGCTGGAAGGCAGGTCCTCACGGAGGACACCGACGAGGAGGAGCTGGGTACCCCGCACGCCTGCCCGCTGTGGAGCATCTGCCCCCGGCACTCCTCGGCGCGTGATCTCGTGGACGCGTTGATCTGGGTGGCCAACCCCGCCAGCCTCGTTCAGACGGCAGTACCGCGTCAGCTCAACGCCGAGCGCCTGCGCTACCTGGAACTGGCCTGCCTTCGCAGCGACATCATGATCATCGACGAGGCCGACCGCGTACAGATGCAGCTCGACCAAATGTTCGCGCCATCGGCCACGCTCGTCACCACCGGCGTCTCCCACTCCTGGCTCGACCAGCTGCAGACCCACGAGATCGCGGAACTCGCCCGACAGGGACGACTGCAGCTCTCCAACCAGGACGTGGAGCGGTGGTCCGCGGCCCTGGACGTCGTCGGATCTGCCGCGGACCGGCTATACGCCATGCTCATCGATGACGAAGGACTACGGAACTGGGCTCAGATCGACTACTTCAGCGCGTGGACGCTTCAGGAAAAGCTGCTACATGCCTGGTACCCGCCGGCCCGAGGTCGGCTGGCGGGGCAACCGGACGGCACCGAGGGATGGGAGGTCGAGGACGAGAGCGCGCTGTATGAGGATGGGGAGGAGGGTGGGCTTTGGAACAATGCCAACACCCACTCTTCGGAGACTGCTTGGGTGCAGCGCCGTACCGAGATCACCGGATATTTCGACACGTTCCGCGACGATCCGCTGGGCGGCCGCGGCCCCTATCTGACCCCCGCCGACGAGCTGACCGCCCTCGCCCACGATGTCCTGCACACCCTCGATGAGAAGCGGACGAGGCGTCGCGTCCGCGCGCTCCTCGACTCGTTCCTCGTCGGCGCGCCGGGACTGGAACAGCGCCCCGCGCCCGTAGTCAAGCACGGCAAGGAGGCGGCACCCGAGAACGTGCCCCTCACCGAGGAATGGCGTGAACTCAACGCGCGTCGGCTGGAGTTCGTCCTGGTCCTCGCCGCCCTGCACCAGCGCCTGGATCGAGTGACGTTCCTATGGCCTCAGGTGGAGGCCGCGATGCGGCTCGACCCGGCAAGCCACGAACTGACCCGTCGTCCGCCCCTCGACTATGCGCCGGTCCTGCCCGAGGCACCCATGGGCAACGTCCTCGGTTTCCAATACTTGGTGGACGAACGGGCTGCCGCCCACAACAAGGACGGCCATCGCACCGGCACCCTGCGCTTCTTCCGTTGCGCGGGCGTAGGCCGCGAGTTGCTCCTCAACCTTCCCCAGCTCGGCGCCGACCCCGGCCGGGGGCTGACCGGTCCGCACGTACTGCTCATGTCAGGCACCAGCTGGGCGGGAACGTCCACCCGGGCCCACGTCCTCGCGCCCGTCCGCGCCGTACTCAAACCGCAGAGCAAGGCTCTTCGCTCCATCCGAGACACCGTGTTCCGCACCGAGTTCCTCCACGATGCGGCCGGCCAGCCGATCCGGCTCTCCGGGCAAGACCCCGACAAGCGCGAGGACGTCCTGCGCCTGATGATCGACCGACTCGCCCGGCCCAGGGGCGACGGAAGCTCGTCCCCCCTGCAGAGCGAACTCGCCCAGATCCGAGACCAGCGCCGAAAGCGCGCCCTGCTCCTGGTTGGCAGCTACGCGGAGGCCAGAGTGGCCTCTGCCGCCCTGGACGAGATCCCGCGCTGGCGCGGCCGGGTACGCGTCCTGGCCGCCGACGACGCCGAGCTGGACACCGCGGGTGACACTGCGACACCTTCAAGGGGCCTGACATCGAACACGGGAGCGGTGCGGCGTGGAGACCTCGCCTCTTTCGCCGACGACCCGGACGCCGAACTGCTCGTAGCTCCCCTCCTTGCCGTGGAACGAGGGCACAACATCCTGACCGCCCCCCAGCGGCCCGGCGAGGAAAAAGTAGCGGCGTTCGGGACGGTGTTCTTCATGGTTCGCCCCCACCCCCGCCCCGACGACCTCTCCCTCGCCGTCTTTGCCATCAACGACTGGGCAAGTCGCTTCGTGCGCGGTCAACTGGGCAGTCCCGAAGGGACATTCGGCGACTTGGTGGTTCAGGCCGGCGGTCTGGACGCCGCCGGCAGCGCTTTCCGGACCACCGCTCGCCGCGTCTGGCGGCACGTACTGTCACGGCCGTACATTTACTCCTCGCTCTCCGACGAAGAGAAGGAATCCTTCGCCTGGGACCAACTCGTCACCATCTGGCAGGTCATCGGACGTCTGGTCCGCGGCGGCGTACCAGCACGCGTCGTGTTCGTCGACGCGGCCTTCGCTCCACAGCTCGCGGCCTCACAGGCACCCGTCAGCAGGCAGGGCCGACGCCCGCGCCAGACCAGCGATCCGGGGCTGCTCGTTCGACTGCGGGACGTCCTCGCCCCGTACTTCGCGGAGACCGATGCCACCGCAGTCGGCGCGCACCCCGACCCCGCCGACACCGAACTCGTCAAGCTGCTCTACCGCCCGCTCTACGAGGCACTGTGCGGGTTGGGGACGCCGCGCGATTCACGAAACACCGACTGACGCACCGCGGCTGCCGGCGAGTTCACGGCTGGCGAGCAGGCGACGCGCGTCCGACCGCATGCGACATCGCAGGGAGATCCGACCATGTACAAGAACATCCGTCGATCCGCGTACCAGCTGGCTGAGGACAGCACGCCCTGGGTCGAGGACTTCCATGTGCTCCCCTTTCCCGAACACTGGCACTCCGGACTCCTCGAACTGCACAACCACGGTCGGGACGAGGAGAAGCAGCAGCTGACCCTGCCCACCCGGCGGCTCGACGGCGTACTACAGACCCTCGCCCCCGACGTGATCGTCCGCCCTAGGCCCCGGCCGCCCGTCGAGCCGCCAGCAGAGACCCCCGATGACTTCTGGATGTACGTCCCCGCCTCGACTCCGGACCCGCTCCCGGGCCGCTCGATGCAGCAGCTCCTCGATGCCTGGCTTCGCACTCTCGGCCCGAAGGATGCCGCTCAGGATCCCCGGTTCCGCTCGCTGCTGCTTGCGACCAGCGCCGAGCTGAAGCGGAACCTACCGGTGTGGCAGCCGGTCACCGGCATCGAGCTGCTGACCGCTCCGACCACCCCGGGTGGTACCGCCGCCCCCGAACCGCGACAGTTCCAGCTCGCCACCGACGCACTGGCGCGCCGGGTCCTGGCCCTCGATGCCTTCCCCTTCGAGGGCGGGGAGCTGCGCTTCCGCGCCCTGCCCCGCGGGCCGCGTGACCAGGGTGCCGAACTCATGTCGCAGCCTCTGTGCCGGACCGTCAAGCGCAAGGAGTGGTGGTTCTCCGTCGTGCTGAACATCTCCCTGCACACCACACCGTTCGACCCAAAGCCGCGCCTCCACCTGCACTGGGGCGTACGCCGCTGGGCCACGCATCCCCGAACTTCCACCAAACGCCTCAACCTGCCCTACCGGGAAGCCACCACCGTCCACCTCCGGCCCACCATCCCCTGGCTGCCCGGAGCGCCGACCACCGAGCGCTACGCACTCGCCCGCCTGCGTCGCGACCGGGCAGCCGATGCCTTCGTCTGGTCGGAGAACGACACCGCCGGTATCCTGCGCGGCCTCAGCCTTGCCGGCAATTTCCCCGATCCCGACCAACTCCTCACCGAGCCGGAATCCTGGATCGGCGAGGGCCGCGGCGTCCGCGCCGCCGTGGTCCACAGCACCAGGATGGGAAAGCACGAGATCGGCACCGGCTTCATGCCCAATCAGCGGGCTCAGCTGACCGAATGGGCCGAGCAGGCCCTCCCCGAAGCCGTGGTCCGGGTACCCGACCTGGTCCGCGGTCGCGGCAAGGGCATCGGTGCACCGGAGAACCGGCGGCCCAAGCCAAGGACCGACGAGGCCAAGAAGGCCGAGCAATTGCGTGAAACTCAGGCACGGCGGGTGGCACTCGCAGCACAGTCCGAGATCGCTGGCGACCGCCCGAACCAGGGCCGCCCGCCGGTGGTGGAGGCCCGGCTGCTGTGGCAGTCGCCCGAGGTACGCCGAGAAGCAGTGACACAGTTCACCAAGGCCCTGGGACTCGACGGCGACGGCGGCGCCTCCGCCGCCGGGGTCACGGACCGGGACTTCGACGGGGCCAGGCCCGGAACACCGGTCATCCTCGAATGGCGCACGGCGGAACTAGCCCTCCGGCTGCGCTGTCTGCCCCTCGCCGACGGGCTCGGCGACCGGCTCGTACCCGACTCAGCCGTCAAGGGCCAGGGCGCGGCAATCGCGGCGGCCGTCGGCGAACGCCGCCGTGCCGTGGCCTCATGGCTCCGTGCGGATGGAGCGGACCCCTCCCTCCCCGGACTGACCTTCGTGGAAATCGCGCACCGCAGCACCTTCCGCCCGGCATCCACGGACCCGAAGTTCGCCGTCCGCCTGGGATGCGCCGACGCCGGGATGCTGACCCAATTCGTCGTGACCCCGTCCGCCGACCGGCAGATCGACAACGTGGACAGCCTCGACCACCGCACGCACAGTGCCTGGCTCGACGGACTACGCCAGCTCGGCGTCCGCGTCCTGCCCCAACACACCCTCGGCGACGCCCTGCCCGACGATCTGCAGTACGCAGCGCTGTGGATGGTGAAGCGCCGCAAGGACGGCCCGACCCGACTGCCCAAGCACGTTCCCGTGGCCGTTCTGGTCACCCCGCTGAGCACCGGGGAAGGTCTCGCTGCCGTACGAGGCTGGGACGACGGGGCAGGTATGTGGGTGCCCTACCCTCGGTTTCTCCTCGGCCTGGTGAAGCAGGCAGAGATCGACCCCGATGCGTTCGTGGAGCTCACGGGTCCAGACGGCGGCCCCGACTCCGCGGCGCCGCGTGTCACTAGCAGGCAGTGGCGGACCAACCTCGCCCAGCAGCGCAAGGAGACCTCGGCATTCCTCCAGCGCGTGCTCCACTCTCTCCGCGGACAGCCCACCGCGCTGATCGCCCACGCACAGAACAGCCGGCTCCACTGGCCGTGGCTGCAGGACGGCCAGACCGAACGGGACCTGATCAAGCCTGGTCACGCCCCGGCGGGACGGCTCGACGACGAGCTCCGTCTCGTACGTGTACGTGGGTTCGGCGGACGTGAGACCGCCCAGTGGTGGGGCTTGGCCGACCCCGGCAAGCCGCACGGACAGCCAGCCGGCTTCTGGACGCAGAACCCCCTCGAACAGGACGGGGCATTCTTGGGCGAGCGGGTCTTCTACAGCACGACCGAGCGCCCGGGAACCCATGCTGTCTCGCCCGCCCTGGACCGTCTTGCAACCCGGGTCAACGCAGCAAGCAACCTCACCTCGCAGGCGGGCACGAGCGCCTGGAACCCGACCCTGGTGGAGATTGCCGTATTGGGGTGCCACGAGGCCGGCCCCGCCGCGGTAGCGCCTGACAACGCCGAGGCGCTGGCCCTTGCCGTACACCAGCTGCGTCACGCACCGGACTACAACGCAGCACTGTCCCTTCCACTCCCACTTCATCTGGCGGGACTGGCCCAGGCATACGTCCTCCCCATGTTCGCAGAGCGCGACGGGAGCTCCAACGAAGGGGCAGCGGAGTCTGCTTCGGAACAGAACGTGGAGGGCCTGGACCCGGACCTGACCGATGCGGCTGGTCTGGCCACGGAACCAGACCTGGACGACAACGATGAGAGAGAGTCGCGGCGTACCTGGTGAGCCGGGTCGTGGACTGCCCGTTGGCGGATCTCTCGATCCTGACGAGTGTCATACGCAGATCCGCCCAATCCCGGTTCGGGTCTCCTACACCCCTACACCGAGCGGCTGGATAGCGGAAGGACGGACGTTCTACCTGCCGACCCCGTCCAGCATTACCTGGCCGGCTTGAGACGGATGAACGAACAGTCGACCCGGTCGCGCGCGTGTTCGCGGCCGGGCCGAGCTGATGGAGCTTCAGAGCGTGCGTCATTTGAGCGTCAGCAGCTCGAGGAGTGTCCTCATGCTGCTAGCGACGACCGCGGCGCTCCCTACTGAAACTGCAGGTCAGAAAGGTTTCGCCAGTTCCAACGGGCCTTCACGCGTTGCATGCACCGAAACAGGTCGAACCGTTGACGAATTCCGAGAAATTGCAGGTCAGGCCCCCTTCGCCACCGGCTCCAGGATCGCCACGCACTCCACGTGGTGCGTCATCGGGAAGAGGTCGAAGACGCGGAGGGTGCGGACCTTGTAGCCCTGGTCCTTGAAGTAGCCCAGGTCGCGGGCCAGGGCTGCCGGGTCGCAGGCCACGTAGGCGACGCGGCGCGGGGTGAGGCCGGCGACCTGGCGGACCGTCTGCTTGCCGGCGCCGGCGCGGGGCGGGTCGAGGACGACGAGGTCGCACTCGGTGATGCCGGTCTTCGGGAGGATCTGCTCGACCTTGCCCTGCTCGATCCGGACCCGGGGGAAGTCCGCCAGGTTGTGGCGGGCGTCCTCGACGGCGCGCTTCGTCGACTCGATGCCGAGGACGGCACCGGTCTCGCCGAGGCGCTCCGCGAGGGCGCCGGCGAAGATGCCGACTCCGCAGTAGAGGTCGAGGGCCATCTCGCCCTTGCGCGGCATCAGGCCCTGCATGACGGCCTTGATCAGGGTGTCGGCGGCCTGCGGGTGGACCTGCCAGAAGCCGCCCATGCCGACGCGGTAGGTGCGGCCGTCGGCGCGCTCGCGCACGAAGGGGCGGCCGTGGACGCGGTGGACGCCGCCGTCCTTCTCCTCGACGCGCAGGACCGAGACGGGCTGGTCCAGTTCGACGAGGGGCAGGCGCCCGCCGGGGCGGGGGGTGAGGACGACCTGGCGGTCGTTGGAGCCGGAGGCGGCGATGGCCTCCACCGACGCCATCTGGGGCCAGTCCTGCTTCTCGATGCCGAGTTCGGAGACGCCGGGCGCCGCGATCATGCAGTGGTCGACCAGCTCGATGTCGTGCGAGCGGTGCTTGCGCAGGCCCGCGTTGCCGTCGTCGTCGATGGCGAACTGGACGCGGGTGCGCCACTGGGGGACCTGTCCGGCCGGGAGCTTGTCGCCCTCGGCGGGCATGACGGTGCCGTCCCAGCCGGCCTCTTCCGGGGTGAGCCCGGCGAGGCGCAGCAGCTGTTCGGCGACGACCTCGCCCTTGAGGCGGCGCTGGGCGCCCGGCTTGGCGTGCTGCCAGTCGCAGCCGCCGCACTTGCCGGGGCCGGCGTACGGGCAGGGTGCCGCGACGCGGTCCTTGGAGGCGTCGAGGACGGTGATGGCGTCGGCGCGCAGGAAGCGGGAGTCGACGTCGCCCTCGGTGACCTTCGCGATGACCTTCTCGCCGGGCAGCGTGTGGCGGACGAACAGGACCCGGCCGTCCGCGTTGCGCGCGATGCAGTGGCCTCCGTGCGCGACGGGCCCGACCTCGACCTCGAACTCCTCCCCGACCAGTGACTGCTTCTCGTTCTGCTCGGTCATGGTGGGGAGACTCCAGGAGATCAATGAAAAGCGAAAGGAAAACGGCCGGACGACCGACCCACCAGTTTACGTGGATCTCGTCCGGCCGTTCACCACCCTCGGGGAACCCCCGCCGCCCCGGTGGCGCTACTTCCCCGCCGGGTCCTTGGGACGCGGCGGGCGCGGCGGGCGCGGCGTGTCGACCGGTCCGCGGCGGACGGCGCCGGGGGCGTTCCAGTCCTGCCGCTTCTTGGCCCGCCGCTTCGCGAGTTCGGAGGACTCCAGCTGGTACGGCACGGAGGTCACCATCACGCCCGGCGTGAACAGCAGCCTGCCCTTGAGCCGCAGCGCACTCTGGTTGTGCAGGAGGTGCTCGTACCAGCGGCCGACGACATACTCCGGGATGTAGACGCTGACGGCGTCGCGCGGGTTCTCGCTGCGCAGGCCCTTCACGTACTCGACGACCGGCCGGGTGATCTCGCGGTAGGGCGAGTCGAGGATCTTCAGCGGGACGTTGATCCCGCGCCGGTCCCACTCGGTGCGCAGGGCCTTGGTCTCGACCGGGTCGACGCTGATGCTGAGGGCTTCGAGGGTGTCGGAGCGGGTCAGCTTGGCGAAGGCGAGGGCGCGCAGCGTGGGCTTGTGGACCTTGGACACCAGGACGATGGAGTGGACCCGCGAGGGGCGGACGCTGTCGTCGCTGGGGCCCTCGGCCGCGGCGATCTCGGCGGAGACCCGGTCGTAGTGCTTGCGGATCGCGCTCATCGTTCCGTAGAAGATCACCATGCCCAGCAGGGCGACCCAGGCGCCGTGGGTGAACTTCGTGGCGAGGACGACGACCAGCACCATGCCGGTGAAGAAGGCGCCGAAGGTGTTGATGGCGCGGGAGCGGTGCATCCGGCGGCGGGCCGCGGGGTCGCGTTCGGTGCGCAGGTGGCGGTTCCAGTGCCGGACCATGCCGATCTGGCTCAGCGTGAAGGAGACGAAGACTCCGACGATGTAGAGCTGGATGAGCTTGGTGGAGTCGGCGTCGTAGAGCCACACCAGCAGCATGGCGGCGCCGGCGAGCAGGACGATGCCGTTGGAGAAGGCGAGCCGGTCGCCACGGGTGTGCAGCTGACGCGGCAGGTACCGGTCCTGGGCGAGGATCGAGCCGAGGAGCGGGAAGCCGTTGTAGGCGGTGTTGGCGGCCAGGAAGAGGACGAGCGCGGTGGCTGCCGCGAGCACGATGAAGAGGAAGCTGCCCTCGCCGAAGACGGCCTCGCCGACCTGGGAGATCACCGGGTGCTGGACGTATCCGGAGCCGACCGGGACGCCGTCCTGGATCAGGTCGGTGGCGGGCTTCTCCGCCATCTTCACGTTCGTGGCCATGGCGAGGCCGATGATGCCGCAGAACATGGTGACGGCGAGGGCGCCCATCAGGGCCAGGGTGGTGGCCGCGTTCTTGCTCTTGGGCTTGCGGAAGGCGGGGACGCCGTTGCTGATGGCCTCGACGCCGGTGAGTGCGGCGCAGCCCGAGGAGAAGGCGCGCAGCAGCAGGAATACGAGGGCGAATCCGGCCAGTCCCTGGTGCTCGGGTTTGATCTCCAGGTCGGCCGTCGGGGCCTTCATCGTCTCGTCGAGGACGATGCCGCGGTAGGCGCCGTAGGCGATCATGACGAAGACGGCGCCGACGAAGATGTACGTCGGAATCGCGAAGAGGTTTCCGGATTCCTTGACTCCGCGCAGATTCATCAGCGTGAGCAGCAGAATCATGATCATCGCCGAGAGCACCTTGTGCTCGATGACGAAATCGACGGCCGAGCCGAGGTTTTCGACTCCGGAGGAGATCGACACGGCCACGGTGAGGACGTAGTCGACGAGCAGGGCGCTCGCCACCGTGAGGCCGGCCTTGGGCCCGAGGTTGGTGTTGGCGACCTCGTAGTCACCACCGCCGCTGGGGTACGCGTGGACGTTCTGCCTGTACGAGGCGACCACGGTGAACATCAGGACGACGACGGCGGCCGCGATCCAGGGGCTGAAGTGGTACGCCGACACACCCGCGATCGACAGGACCAGCAGCACTTCACCCGGGGCATATGCCACGGAGGAGAGCGGGTCGGATGCGAACACGGGCAGGGCGATCCGCTTGGGGAGGAGCGTTTCCCCGAGGCGGTCGCTGCGCAGCGCCCGGCCGATCAGGATCCGTTTGGGCACGTCGGTCAGTTTGGACACGCAGAGGATCGTAAGCGTTCGAAATCGGGCTGACGAACCCCCCGCCCGTTCTCGGGGCAATGAGGCACCGCCTGGACCCCAAATGGTCACACTGGTGACCGCCCGTGTGTAGCTTGGGCCATGGTCTGAGACCCTGTTTAGCCAGAGCATGCAATGAGGCTGGAAACCAGCGAGTCGCTGTCAGCCGGAAGGACGGCCGTGCACATCGTCATCATGGGCTGCGGAAGAGTGGGCTCCGCCCTCGCGCAGACCCTGGAACAGCAGGGGCATACGGTCGCTGTCGTCGACCAGGACCCCACCGCATTCCGTCGGCTCGGAGCATCGTTCGGCGGTCGTCGCGTCACCGGTGTCGGCTTCGACCAGGACACGCTGCGAGAGGCCGGGATCGAGGACGCCGGAGCCTTCGCGGCCGTCAGCAGCGGTGACAATTCCAACATCATCGCCGCGCGCGTGGCCCGCGAGATGTTCGGCGTCGAGAACGTCGCCGCCCGCATCTACGACCCCAAGCGCGCCGAGGTGTACCAGCGACTCGGCATCCCCACCGTCGCGACCGTGCGGTGGACCGCCGACCAGATGCTCCGCCGGCTGCTGCCGTCGGGCGCCGAGCCCCTGTGGCGCGACCCGAGCGGCGGTGTGCAGCTCGCCGAGGTGCACACCTCCACCGCCTGGATCGGTCACAAGGTGAGCCGGCTCCAGGAGGAGACCGGTGTCCGCGTCGCGTTCCTCACCCGGCTGGGCGAGGCGATGCTGCCGACTTCACAGACCGTCCTCCAGGAGGGCGACCTCGTCCACGTGATGATGCGCACGGACGAGATCGACAAGGTTGAGGCGGCCTTCGCCGAAGGTCCCGAGGAGGCACACGCATGAGGGTCGCGATCGCCGGAGCCGGCGCCGTGGGCCGCTCCATCGCGGGCGAGCTGCTGGAGAACGGCCACGAGGTCCTCCTCGTGGACAAGGCTCCCACCGCCATCTCCGTGGAGCGGGTGCCGCAGGCGGAGTGGCTGCTGGCCGACGCCTGCGAGATCACCTCGCTCGACGAGGCCGCGTTGCAGCGCTGCAACGTGGTCATCGCCGCCACCGGAGACGACAAGGTCAACCTCGTCGTCTCCCTGCTCGCCAAGACGGAGTACGGGGTCCCCCGGGTCGTGGCGCGCGTCAACAACCCGAAGAACGAGTGGCTCTTCAACGAGTCCTGGGGCGTCGACGTCGCCGTCTCCACGCCCCGCCTGATGTCCGCGCTCGTCGAGGAGGCCGTCAGCGTCGGCGATCTGGTGCGGCTGCTCCGCTTCAGCCACGGCGACGCCAACCTGGTCGAGCTGACCCTGCCGCCCGACTCCTCGGTCGCCGGCACCCAGATCAGCGAGATCGCCTGGCCCGAGGACACCTCGCTCGTCACGATCATCCGCGGCAACCGCGTCCTCACCCCGCACGGCGAGGAGACCCTGGAGCCCGGCGACGAACTGCTGTTCGTGGCGGCCCAGGCCCGTGAGGAACAGCTGGAGGACCTCCTTCAGGCCCGGAACTGACGCCCGGAACCGGTACGCCGAAGGGGCGGAGCAGCCATCAGGCCGCTCCGCCCCTTCGGCGTACCCGCCGCTGCCCGGGCCCGGAGGTCAGACCCCGCGCTCGCGCGCGGCGGCCTTGGCGGCCTTCTCGGCCGCCTCCTGGGCCTCGTACTCGGCGATGACGTCGATCGGCGCCGGGGCGTTCGCCAGGAACAGCCAGGTGAAGTACACGGCCAGCACCATCGGCGGGAGCTTGAGCGCGATGAGCACCCAGCCCAGCTGGGTCGCGTCGCCCCACCAGTACAGCGGGAAGAGGATCGCGTACTTGGCGAGGAAGATCAGGCCCCAGGCCAGGCTGGCCTTCGTGTACGCCTTCTTGCGCCCGGGATTGCGGGTGCGCCAGGACAGGTTCTCCTTGAAGACCGGTCCGAGCACCACGCCGAGCAGCGGGAAGCCGAGCAGCGCGGAGACGGTGAACGCGACGCCCAGTCCGGCGCCGTAGATCATGCCGGGCAGGTAGAAGCCCTTGGCGTCGCCGGTGAAAAGGGCGAAGGCCACGCCCACGCCGACGCCGAAGACGCCGCTGAACGCGTGCTTGACGGTGTCCTTGCGCAGCAGCCGCACGATCACGAGGAGGACGGCGACCGCGCCCGCCGCGATGGCGGACGACTTCACGTCCTTGTTGATCGTGTAGATCATGACGAACAGCAGGCCGGGGAGCATCGTCTCCACGGTCCCGCGGATGCCGCCGAAGGCGTCGAACAGCGCCGCCTGGGTCACGGCCTTCTGGTCGTCCCCCACCGGGCTGCCCTCGGGCGTGGTGGGTTTGTCGAGTGACGTCACCGTCAGTGCTCCTGTCCGAGCGGTCGGAGTTCGTACTTCGGGTTGAAGAGCACCCGGCGCCCATGACTCATCGAGATCCGCCCGGAGGCGATCATGCGCCGCCCGGGCTCGATTCCCACGATCGAGCGACGGCCGAGCCACACCACGTCCAGCGCGGCCGAGCCGTCGAACAGTTCCGCTTCCAGTGCGGGTACGCCCGCGCGCGGCCGCAGGGTGACGGTCCGCAGGGTCCCGGTCACCTTGACTATTTGGCGGTCGTGGCAGTCGCAGATCCGCGTACACCCCGCGGCCTCTGCGTCCTCCTGCAGTTCTGCCGAATGCAGCTCCTCCTGGGAGGTGGAAAGCCGCTCCATCATCCGGCGGAACCGGCCCGCCGGCTTCGCCGGCTTCGGGGGCTTGTCTGGACGCGGTTCAGCACTCATACAGGAAGCGTACCGGCGCCCCCGCTACCTCTCGAAGCGGTATCCCATGCCCGGTTCGGTGATGAAGTGCCGCGGGTGCGAGGGGTCCGCCTCCAGCTTGCGGCGCAGCTGCGCCATGTAGACCCGCAGGTAGTTGGTCTCCGTGCCGTAGGAGGGCCCCCAGACCTCCTGGAGGAGCTGCTTCTGGCTGACCAGCTTGCCGCCGTTGCGCACCAGCACTTCAAGCAGGTGCCACTCGGTGGGGGTGAGGCGTACGTCGCGTCCCGCGCGCACCGCCTTCTTCGCGGCGAGGTCCACGGTGAACCCCTCGGTCTCCACGACCACCTCGTCCCCGCCCGCCCCGGCCGCGGGCTCGGCCCGGCGGACGGCGGCGCGGAGCCGGGCCAGCAGCTCGTCCATGCCGAACGGCTTGGTGACGTAGTCGTCGGCGCCCGCGTCGAGCGCCTCGACCTTCTCGTCGGAGGTGTGGCGGGCGGAGAGGACGAGGATCGGCACCCGGGTCCAGCCGCGCAGCCCCTTGATCACCTCGATGCCGTCCATGTCGGGCAGCCCGAGGTCGAGGACGACCACGTCGGGGTGGCGCGCGGCCGCGAGCTCCAGGGCTTCCGCGCCGTCGGAGGCCGCGTCGACCTCGTACCGGCGCGCCTTGAGGTTGATCACGAGGGCTCGGACGATCTGCGGTTCGTCGTCCACCACGAGCACCCGGGTCATTGGGGTCCTGCTTTCTGTCGTTCGGGGTGTGCTGCTGCCGTGTCCACGCGTTCGGGGTGTGCCGGCGTGTCCGCGCGCGGGGCTCCGGCTCCGGGACCGGCCGCGCGCAGGGTCAGCACCATGGTGAGCCCTCCGCCGGGGGTGTCCTCGGCGGCGAGGCTTCCTCCCATGGCCTCGGCGAACCCCCGGGCGACCGCGAGCCCGAGGCCCACCCCGGCGCCGCGCGGGGCGTCCCCGTACCTCTGGAAGGGGGCGAAGATGCGGTCCTTGGCCTCGTCGGGGACTCCGCGGCCGCGGTCGACGACCCGTACCTCGACCCGGTCGCCGAGGAAACTGGCGGCGACGAGCACGGGATGACCGGCCGGGCTGTACTTGACGGCGTTCTCCACCACGTTGGCCACGGTGCGCTCCAGCAGCCCGGGGTCCACCGCCACCATGGGCAGGGTCTCGGGCACGTCGAGCAGCACGCTGTCCTCCGGTACGCCGCCCAGCGCCATCGGGACCACCTCGTCGAGGTCGATCTCCCGGATCAGCGGGGTCACCGTCCCCGTCTGGAGCCGGGACATGTCGAGCAGGTTGCCCACGAGGTGGTCGAGCCGGTCGGCGCCGTCCTCGATCCCCTCCAGGAGTTCCGCCCGGTCCTCCTCGGACCACTCCACGTCATCGGAGCGCAGGGAGCTGACGGAGGCCTTGATGGAGGCGAGCGGCGTGCGCAGGTCGTGGCTGACGGCGGCGAGCAGCGCGGTCCTGATCCGGTTGCCCTCGGCCAGCCGGCGGGCCTCCTCGGCCTCGCCGACGAGCCGCTGGCGGTCCAGTACGACGGCGGCCTGGGCGGCGAAGGCGCCGAGCACGCGGCGGTCCTCGGCGGGCAGGACCCGCCCGGACAGCGCGAGCGCCATGTGGTCGCCGATCGGCATGTCGACATCGGCGTCCTCGGGCCGGGCCGCCGGGTTGGGGCCGACGCTGCCGGCCCTGGTCCAGGGTTCGACGTCGCCCTGCCGCTCCAGGAGGGCGACGGACTCCATCGCGAAGGTCTCGCGGACCCGCTCCAGCAGCGCGCCCAGGGCGGTCTCGCCGCGCAGCACGCTCCCGGCGAGGAAGGACAGGATCTCGGACTCGGCGCGCAGCCGGGCGGCCTGGTGCGTGCGCCGGGCGGCGAGGTCGACCACGGAGGCGACGGACACGGCGACCCCGAAGAAGACCGCGATGGCCATGATGTTCCGGGGGTCCGAGACGGTGAGCCGGTGCAGCGGCGGGGCGAAGAAGTAGTTCAGCAGCAGCGAGCCGATCGCGGCGGACGCGAGGGCCGGCCAGAGGCCGCCGAGCAGCGCGGACGCCACCGTCAGCGCCAGGAACAGCAGCATGTCGTTGGCGAGGCCGGGATCGGCGTCGATGTGCGTGAGGAGGATGCACAGCAGGACCGGGCAGAGCGCCCCGACCAGCCATCCGGCGACGATGCGGGGCCGGCCGAGGCGGGCGGCCGAGCGGACCACGGGCAGTCCGCGCCCCTTGGCGACCTCCTCGTGGGTGACGATGTGGACGTCGAGGTCGGGGCCGGAGTCGCGGGCGACGGTGGCGCCGACGCCGGGACCGAGGACGTACTGCCAGGCCTTGCGGCGGCTGGAGCCGAGGACGATCTGGGTGGCGTTGACCCCGCGGGCGAAGGCGAGGAGGTCCTCGGGAATGTTGTCCCCGATCACATGGTGAAACGTTCCGCCCAGGTCTTCGACCAGGGTCCGCTGGACCGCGAGCTCCTTCGGGGAGGCCGATGTCAGGCCGTCGCTGCGGGCGATGTAGACGGCGAGGATCTCGCTGCCGGAACCCTTCGCCGCCATCCTGGAGGCGCGGCGGATCAGCGTGCGGCCCTCAGGCCCGCCGGTGAGCCCGACGACGATCCGCTCGCGCGCCTGCCAGGTGGAGCGGATGTCGTGCTCGCCCCGGTACTGCTGGAGGTACTCGTCGGCCCGGTCGGCCACCCACAGCAGCGCGAGCTCGCGCAGCGCGGTGAGGTTGCCCGGGCGGAAGTAGTTGGACAGGGCCGCGTCGACCTTGTCGGGCTTGTATATGTTGCCGTGCGCCATCCGCCGGCGCAGGGCCTGCGGGGACATGTCGACGAGCTCGACCTGGTCGGCCCGCCGCACCACCTCGTCCGGTACGGTCTCCCGCTGCCGGACGCCCGTGATCGACTCGACGACGTCCCCGAGGGACTCCAGGTGCTGGATGTTCACCGTGGACACGACGTCGATGCCGGCCCGCAGGAGTTCCTCCACGTCCTGCCAGCGCTTGGCGTTGCGCGAACCGGGCACGTTGGTGTGGGCCAGCTCGTCCACCAGCGCCACGGCGGGGCGGCGGGCGAGCAGCGCGTCCACGTCCATCTCCGTGAAGGCGGCGCCCCGGTGCACCAGCTCCCCGCGCGGGACCTGTTCGAGGCCGTGCAGCATGACCTCGGTGCGCGGTCGCCCGTGGTGTTCGACGAAGCCGACGACGCAGTCGCCGCCCCGTTCCACCCGGCGGTGGCCCTCCGAGAGCATGGCGTACGTCTTGCCCACGCCGGGCGCCGCGCCGAGATAGATCCTTAGCCTGCCGCGTCCCATGCGCTCATTCTCGGGGACTTCCGCGCGGTTCACGCACCGATGGGCCGCCGTCCACCCATCCCTGACGCATCCCTTACGCGGGCGTGCCCCACCGCACGGGCCCGCCACCGCCCGCGACGACGCGGGCCGCCGGGCGGGCGGGCCGCCACGAACGCGCGCGGGCGGGCCCCGCCCCCGGAGGAACGCGACCCGCCCGTCGTCGGCGGACTGCTCGTGGGATCAGCGGACTTCGGTGATCTCCGGGCCGCGCTCCAGCTGGCCCATGCCGCCGGAGAAGCGGGAGCCCTCCTGGTCCTCGGCCGTCTGCACGCCGTCCGGCACCATCTGGGCGTCGTTCGGCAGCTTCAGGACGATGGGATCGCGGGGGGCCATCGGGCCGTCGCCGCGCAGCACGACGGTGTCCCGGAAGATCTGCTCCAGCACGCCGGCCGACTCGGGGCGCACCGCGCCCTGGCCGGAAATGACACCGCGCAGGAACCAGCGGGGACCGTCGACGCCGATGAAGCGCACCAGCTGGGCGCCGGTCTGGCCGTCCGGCAGGGGTACGGGCACCTGGGCCCGCAGTTCCCAGCCGAGGGGGCCCTGGACCTCGTCGATGATGCCGCCCTGCTGGGTGATGCCCGTGGCGATCTCGTCACGGACCTCGCCCCAGATGCCCTCCTTCTTGGGGGCGGCGAAGGCCTGCAGCTGCACCGCGCTGTCCCCGAGGACCACGGTGGCGGCCACGATCGCGTCACCGGCGACCTCGACGCGCAGTTCCATGCCCTCGACACCGGGCACGAGGATGCCGCCCAGGTCGACGCGGCCGTCGGCCGGGTCGCCGAGCACCTCGGCGACGTCCCACGGGCCGTCGGGCCGGGGGGCCGGCGGCAGGTTCATCCTGCGCGGCTTGGCGGAGTCGAGCTCGCCCGCGTCGTCGTCCGGCTCATCGGCGCGCACGCCGTCGACCTGCTCGGCCGCGCCGCCGTCCTTGACGGAGTCGTTCTTCTTGCGACGTCCGAACACGTCACTGTCCTTCCCGGTCGGTTACGACCGAAGCGTAGCCATTCCCACCCTGCTGACCAGCGCCGGATCCGGCCACGGCCGCATGACCGCCGGTGGAGCCGAACCCCCCGTCGGCCCGGGCCGAGCCGGGAAGCTCCTCCACCTCGTGGAAGCGCACCTTCTCGACCCGCTGGACAACCAGCTGGGCAATGCGGTCGAAACGCTCGAACCTGACGCTCTCGCGCGGGTCGAGATTGACCACGATCACCTTGATTTCCCCACGGTACCCGGCATCCACCGTCCCCGGGGCATTCACGAGCGCGAGCCCGCAGCGGGCGGCCAGGCCGGAGCGGGGGTGGACGAACGCGGCGTACCCGTCGGGCAGGGCGATGGAGACGCCGGTGGGCAGCACGGCCCGCTCCCCGGGCTCCAGTTCCGCGGCCACGGTGGTGACCAGGTCGCAGCCGGCGTCACCGGGGTGACCGTAGGCGGGCAGGGGCACCTCGGGGTCGACGCGGCGGATCAGCACGTCGACGTCATGGCGGGGCGCATGGGTGTTCTGGGACATCAGGGGTTCACCTCGAAGGCGCGTGTGCGCCTGACCTGGTCCGGGTCGGCCATCGCCGCCCGGATCTCCTCGGGCCGACCGTTGTCGATGAAGTGGTCGACCTTCACTTCGATGAAGAGGGCGTCCGCGCGGACCGCGACGGGGCCCTGCGGGCCGCCGATCCGGCCCACGGCCGTGGAGTAGATCTTCCGCCCGGCCACGGCGGTGACCTCGGCCTCCAGGTACAGCACGGTGTCCACGGGGACGGGCCGCAGGAAGTCGGTCTCCAACCGGCCGGTGACGGCTATGAGCCGCAGCAGCCAGTTCAGGGAGCCCAGCGTCTCGTCGAGCGCGGTGGCCAGTACGCCGCCGTGGGCGAGGCCGGGGGCGCCCTGATGAGCGGGACGGACGGTGAACTCGGCGGTGACGCGCACGCCCTCGCCGGCGCGCGCCTCCAGGTGGAGGCCGTGCGGCTGCCCGCCGCCGCAGCCGAAACAGTGTTCGTAGTGCGCGCCGAGGAGTTCACCGGGTGCCGGCGCGTCGGGGTGCCGGACCGGTGCGGCGGCATCCGCCGGGGGCGTCAACGCTGTGTTTCGTCCACTCACAGCCGCAGACCTTACCCGCGCGGCTACCCGCCGGTCGCCTCGTGGCAGGCTTGCCCGTATGCAGCTCTCCTCCGCGCACCACGACGAACGCCTGTCAGCCCCCCGCTCCTGGTGGGGCATCGTCGTGCTGGCGGGCATCGCGTGCGCGCTGATGCTCTTCCCGCTCGGGACGACGCCGCTGCTCGTGGGGCTCATCGGCGGCTCGGCGCTGACGGGTCTGCTGGTGAGTTCGTACGGCTCCGCGCGCGTGCGCGTGGTGAACGGCTCGCTGGCGGCGGGCACCGCCCGGATCCCGGTGACGGCCCTGGGCGAACCCGAGGTCCTGGAAGCGGAGGAGGCCCGTGCCTGGCGCACGTACAAGGCCGACACCCGGGCGTTCATGCTGATGCGCAGCTACGTGCCCACCGCGGTCCGCGTCGAGGTCACCGACCCGACGGACCCGACCCCGTACGTCTACGTCTCCACCCGCGAGCCGCAGGCGCTGTCGGAGGCGATCCGCGCGGCGAAGGGCGGCCCCACCGGGGCCTGAGGGGACGGGCCGGCGCCCTTCGGGGGCCGGCCTCAGTCGTCGCCGCGTGCCGGGCGGCCTTCGAGCGCGATCCTGGCGGCCTCGGGAAGGGGCTCAGAGGGCCTCTCCAGGGGCGGCAGGGTCGTGAGGGCACTCCAGGGCACGGCGCGGCCGCGCAGGTCCCCACGCACCTTCTCGGCGAGTTTCCTGGTGTCCTTGCGGTTCATGACGGCGCCGACGGCGGCACCCACCATGAAGGGCATCAGGTTCGGCAGGTTGCGGAACATCCGCTTCATGATCTGTTGGCGCAGTTCGCGCTTCATCTGACCGCCGAGCGCCACGTTGAGCGTCGTCGGCTTGGTCAGGTCGACCCCGCGCTCCTCCGTCCACGACGTGAGGTAGGCGAGGCTGCGGTCCTTCAGGTTCCCCGGGGGGCGGAGTCCGTAGACCTCGTGGAGTTCGGCGATGAGCTTCAGCTCGATCACCGCCACGCCCGTGATCTCCGCGGCCAGTTCCGCCGGCATCGCGGGCGGAACCGGCAGCATCGCCGCGGCCCCGATGCCCGCGCCCACGGTGGACGTGGCGTTGGCGGCCCCGGCGATCAGCTTGTCGGCAAGCTGATCGGGACCCAGGCCCGGGAACTGCGCGCGCAGTGTCGCGAGGTCCCGTACCGGAACGCGCGGTGCGTTCTCGATGACGCGGTCGCTGATGTACAGGGCGACGGCCTTCGCGCTATCGCCGCCCCTGCGCACACCGTTCTTGACGGCTTGTACCGGACGCACCCCGGACGCACGCCGGGGCTTGTCGTCGACGTCCGTGTCCGACGGCACCGCGGGGGCGGTGTCGCTGGGCACGGCAGTCCTCTCGATGGCCGAGCCGCCGGAGGCCCCAGGACCCGTTTCCGGGCCCGTGGCTGCCGCCTGCGTCTCCGCCTGACCACCGGATTTACGAAAGCGTCGCTTCCGAAATGGCGTCGAGCCCGTCACGGCCGAGGCCTCAGTCGCAGTCGCGGCAGATCGGCTGACCGTTCTTCTCGCGCGCCAGCTGGCTGCGGTGGTGCACCAGGAAGCAGCTCATGCAGGTGAACTCATCGGCCTGCTTGGGAAGGACCCGGACGGCCAGTTCCTCGTTGGAAAGGTCCGCGCCGGGCAGTTCGAGGCTCTCGGCCCCGTCGAAGTCGTCGACGTCGACGCTGGACGAGGACTTCTCGCTGCGCCGGGCCTTCAGCTCCTCAATGCTGTCGTTGTCGACGTCATCGTCGGTCTTGCGTGGGGTGTCGTAGTCCGTTGCCATTTTTTCGCTCTCCCCCTCTGGGATTTAGCGGTGTCTCAGCGCACGTAACGCGCGAGAGGCCGGACTTGTGCCCGACCTGAGGCGGAGATTTTGCCTCACATCAAGGTCTGTTACTCAATCGACACCCAGCCGCACGCCCGAAGGGCTTGTAGCTGGGATGACGACCGGGACCGTACACGGTCCGGGGGCCGTCTTGCACAAACGCCACCCCGTGTATTTCCCGCCATCAGGGGGGCCGGAAACCCGGACTTCCCGGGCTTTCCGGCCGCCCATGGGTCACTGAACGCACATGACCCGACACTCGACAATGTGATCGATCACACAACTACCATCCATCATCCCTCCAAGCCGTTCCGCTCACAGCGAACGCGACCCCGAGTGGATCAAAGGGGCAACGTGACACGCATCACCAGGCCACCACCCTCGCGGGGCGTCGCCTGGATGCGCCCGCCGTGGGCGCGGGCCACGGAGCGCGCGATCGACAGACCGAGCCCCACACCCTTGTCACTGCCCGTTCGCTCCGTACGCAGCCGCCTGAAGGGCTCGAAGAGGTTGTCCACCTCGTACGCGGGAACAACGGGACCCGTGTTCGATACCAGGAGCACCGCCTGACCGTGCTGGGCCTCGGTCGTGACCTCCACCCAGCCGCCCTCCGGAACGTTGTACCGGACGGCGTTCTGCACCAGGTTGAGGGCGATCCGCTCCAACAGGACGCCGTTGCCCTGGACCACCGCGAGCGCGCGCTCGCCGCGGATCTCCACGCCCTTCGCCTGGGCCTCCCCGCGCGCCTGGTCGATGGCGCGCGAGGCGACCTCCGCCAGGTCCACGGGCTTGCGCTCGACGATCTGGTTCTCGCTGCGGGCCAGCAGCAGCAGGCCCTCGACCAGCTGCTCGCTGCGCTCGTTGGTGGCCAGCAGCGTCTTGCCCAGCTGCTGGAGTTCCACCGGCGCCCCGGGATCCGAGAGGTGCACCTCCAGCAGCGTCCGGTTGATGGCCAGCGGGGTCCTCAGCTCGTGCGAGGCGTTGGCCACGAAGCGCTGCTGCGCCGTGAAGGCCCGCTCCAGGCGGTCGAGCATCTCGTCGAAGGTGTCGGCGAGCTCCTTCAGCTCGTCGTCCGGCCCGTCCAGCTCGATCCGCCGGGTCAGGTCGGAACCGACGACCCGACGGGCGGTACGAGTGATCTTGCCCAGCGGCGAGAGCACCCGGCCGGCCATCGCGTAACCGAAGGCGAAGGCGATGATGCTGAGGCCCAGCAGGGCCATCAGCGACCGGCTCAGCAGGTCGTCCAGCGCGTGCCGGCGCTGTTCGAGGATGCACTTGCCGATGGCGGCGTTGAACTGGTCGAAGGACTGGTCGATGCCCACCACGCCCGGACAGGTGCTGCTGGAGACCTCGACCTTCTGCCCGCCGACGATCTTGAACGGGAGCGCGTTGCCCTCCCGCAGGGCCTGTGCGGCCAGCAGGTAGATGATCGACAGCAGCAGGATGCCCGCGATCAGGAACATGCCGCCGTACAGCAGCGTGAGCCGTATCCGGATGGTCGGGCGCAGCCACGGGAAGGGACCCTCGGGCTGGCCGGGGTCCCAGGTCGGTTTCGGTGGCGCCGCCGGTGGCGCCGGGGTCGCTGCCACCCGCGTCAGATCCGGTATCCCGAACCGGGGACGGTCACGATGACCGGCGGCTCGCCCAGCTTGCGGCGCAGGGTCATGACGGTCACCCGGACCACGTTGGTGAAGGGGTCGGTGTTCTCGTCCCAGGCCTTCTCCAGGAGCTGCTCGGCGGACACCACGGTCCCCTCGCTGCGCATGAGGACCTCCAGCACCGCGAACTCCTTGGGCGCCAGCTGCACTTCCCGGCCGTCCCGGAACACCTCGCGCCGGTTCGGGTCGAGCTTGATCCCGGCCCGCTCCAGTACGGGCGGCAGGGCGACCGTCGTACGCCGTCCGAGGGCGCGCACGCGGGCGGTCAGCTCGGTGAAGGCGAAGGGCTTGGGCAGGTAGTCGTCGGCGCCGAGCTCCAGTCCCTCGACCCGGTCGCTGACGTCCCCGGAGGCGGTCAGCATGAGCACCCGGGTGGGCATGCCCAGCTCGACGATCTTGCGGCAGACGTCGTCGCCGTGCACCAGCGGAAGGTCCCGGTCGAGCACGACGACGTCGTAGTCGTTCACCCCGACGCGCTCCAGGGCGGCGGCGCCGTCGTACACGACGTCCACGGCCATGGCCTCCCGGCGCAGGCCGGTGGCCACCGCATCGGCGAGCAGCTGCTCGTCCTCGACGACGAGTACGCGCACGTCGTTTCCTTCCTTCGAGCCCAGGAGGGCACACGTGTATGGCCCGCCCATCCTGCCGGTTTCTTCCGTAAACCGGCTGTAAGGCGCCCTTGCGGGCCCGCGGGCGGGCGGAGTGGACGTGAGGATTCCCTCGTCCTACGAGGTTTCTGTGCCCAGGGTGCCGGGGAGGACCTCACCACACCCCAACCATTCCTTGACGGCGGATTGACACGCGCTCATCCGTCGCCGACCCACGAAGAGGGGGCGCACCCATCATGGACGCATTCAGCGCGGGTCTCCTGCAGCGCATCAGGAACACCCAGTCGGACCTCTGCAAGGCCCGGGAGACGGGCGACGACCACCTCGCGGACGTGGAACAGGCCGAGCTGGAGGATCTCCAGCGGCTCGCGGCGGAGCACGGCGTCTCCGTCACGGCGGCCTGACCCCGCAACACCCCGACCCCCGGGGCACCCGCCCCACGGATCACGGAACCCCCGCACCACCGCAGTACGCACCATCGAGAGCCGCAGTACCGCAGCACCTCCTGACCCAGAGCTTCCGGCCCCGGCCGCCGCGTTCGGCGACCGGGGCCGACTCGTTCCCCGGCCCGGCCCGGCTCGGGACGGACCGTCGCGCGGTCCGGGTACGGTACGTCGCCCGGTACGTCAGTCGTGCCAGGCCCCGGCCTCCTCCAGCAGCGGCTGGAGCGAGGCGAAGACGGCCGGCGTGGCCACCAGTGCCAGTTCCCCGGAGGCCCGTTCGCCCGGCCGGCCGCCGCTGAGGGCGCCCGCCTCGCGGGCGATCAGGTCGCCCGCCGCCAGGTCCCAGGGGTTCAGCCCGCGCTCGTAGTGCCCGTCCAGGCGTCCGGCGGCCACGTCGCACAGGTCCAGGGCCGCCGAGCCGCCCCGGCGGATGTCGCGCACCAACGGGATGATCCGCGCCGCGACCTCGGCCTGGTGGGCCCGTCGGGCCTGGACGTAGCCGAAGCCGGTCCCGATCAGCGCCTGGTCCAGCGGCGCGGCGGCCCGGCAGGCCAGCCGGGCCGTGCCCAGGCGGGCACCGCCACCGAGGACGGCGTGGAACGTCTCCCCGCGCATCGGCGCCTCGACGACGCCCACCACGGTCTCGCCCCGGTACTCGGCCGCGATGGACACGCCCCAGCTGGGCAGCCCGTAGAGGTAGTTCACGGTGCCGTCGAGGGGGTCGATGACCCAGCGCACCCCGCTGGTCCCGGGGCTGTCGGCGCCCTCCTCGCCCAGCAGCCCGTCCGCGGGCCTGCGCTCCGCGAGGATGCCGGTGATCAGCTTCTCGGCCGCGATGTCCATCTCGGTCACCACGTCGATCGGGCTGCTCTTGGTGGCGGCCACCGACAGGTCGGCCGGGCGGCCGTCCCGCAGGAGCGCCCCGGCCCGCCGGGCGGCCTCCAGGCCCACGTCCAGCAGTTCGGCCTTGAGCTCTTCGGAAATCAACGTTTCTCCCCTGGGCGTAAGGACTGTCGGCTAGGCGTAAGGGCTGTCGGCGCCCGCGGCCGCCGGCCGCGGTGCCCGCGCGGGGCAGCAGCCCACGGCGCACAGGTCGTGACCGGCTCCCAGCAGGCCGAGCGCGCACCGCTCGACGCTCTCGCCGCGTTCACCCGCGGCTCGTTCCAGCAGCAGGTCGCGCACCGCCGCGGCGAACCGCGGGTCGGCGCCGACCGTGGCCGACCGGGCGACCGGCAGGCCCAGTTCGGCCGCCTTCGCCGTCGCCTCGGTGTCGAGGTCGTACAGGACCTCCATGTGGTCCGACACGAAGCCGATGGGCACCATCACGGCCGCCGGGGCGCCCGCGCCGTGCAGGACTTCCAGGTGGTCGCAGATGTCCGGCTCCAGCCACGGGATGTGCGGGGCGCCGCTGCGGGACTGGTAGACCAGCTCCCAGGGCCGTTCGGTGCCCGTCTCCGCCCGCACGGCGTCCGCGATCACCTTCGCGACGTCCAGGTGCTGCTTGACGTAGGCCCCGCCCCCGCCGTGCTCCGAGATCGGGCCGGAGGCGTCGGCCGCCGCAGTGGGGATGGAGTGCGTGGTGAAGACGAGGTGGGCCCCGTCGCGCACCTCGTCCGGCAGCCCGGCCAGCGAGGCGAGCACGCCGTCGATCATGGGCTGGACGAAGCCCGGGTGGTTGAAGTAGTGCCGCAGCTTGTCCACCCGGGGCAGTTCGGCCACGCCCTCGTCCGCCAGCGCGGCCAGCGCGTCGGCCAGGTTCTCCCGGTACTGCCGGCAGCCCGAGTACGAGGCGTACGCGCTGGTCGCGAGGACCGCGATGCGGCGACGGCCGTCGGCGGCCATCTCCCGCAGCACGTCGGTCAGGTACGGCGCCCAGTTGCGGTTGCCCCAGTACACCGGGAGGTCCAGCCCGTGCTCGGCGAAGTCCTTGCGCAGGGCGTCCAGCAGTTCGCGGTTCTGCCCGTTGATGGGGCTGACGCCGCCGAAGCCGAAGTAGTGCTGCCCGACCTCCTTCAGCCGCTCGCGCGGGATGCCGCGCCCGCGCGTGACGTTCTCCAGGAACGGCACGACGTCGTCGGGGCCCTCGGGGCCGCCGAAGGACAGCAGCAGGAGGGCGTCGTAGGGGGCGGCGAGGCCTTCGGCCACGGGCGCTTCGGGGGCACGGAGCTGGTCTGACATGCCTCGAATCCTGCCACCACGCGTTCGCCGACGAGAAGCGGCCGCGTCCGCATCCCGGACGCGGCGCAGATAAGGTGACCCTAAGTCGCATCGAGTCGAGTCCGTCCCGGTCTCCGGTCCGCGGGCGGTGCCCCTGCGGGCGCCGCGCCGCCGCCCGTAACCTGTAGGGGCGAATGACGTCCCTTACGGAGATCCCTTGCCCAGTCCCTACCGCGCGATCTTCGCCGCTCCCGGCACCAAAGGGTTCAGCGTCGCGGGCCTCATAGGCCGCCTGCCGCTCTCCATGGTGGGCGTCGGCATCCTCACCATGATCTCCGAGATCACCGGCCGCTACGCGATGGCCAGCGCGCTGACCGGCGCGCTCGCCCTCTCGGCCGCCTTCCTCGGCCCCCGGATATCCCGCCTCGTGGACCAGTACGGGCAGCGCCGCGTACTGCGTCCCGCGACGCTGGTCTCCGTACTGGCCGTGGCCGTCATGCTGTTGGCCGCGGCCAACGGCTGGCCGGACTGGACCCTGTTCGTGTGCGCCGTCGTCGCCGGCTGCGTCCCCAGCGTCGGCTCGATGGTCCGCGCCCGCTGGACCACGATCTACCGCGAGTCCCCGCGCGAGCTGCACACCGCGTACTCCTTCGAGTCCGTGGTGGACGAGGTCTGCTTCATCTTCGGCCCGATCCTCGCCATCGGGCTGTCCACGACCTGGTTCCCCGAGGCCGGCCCCCTGATCGCCGCCGTCTGCCTGCTCGTCGGCGTCTGGCTGCTCACCGCGCAGCGGGACACCGAGCCCGAGCCGCACCCGCGCGGCGAGCACACCGACCGCGCCTCGGCCCTGCGCTCCCCCGGCCTCCAGGTGCTGGCGGCCACGTTCGTGGCCACCGGAGCGATCTTCGGCTCCATCGACGTCTCCACCCTGGCGTTCGCCGAGGAGCAGGGCAGCAAGTCCTCGGCCAGCTTCATCCTCGCCATCTGGGCCCTCGGCTCCTGCCTCGCCGGAATCGTGTTCGGCCTGCTCCATCTCAAGGGGCGGACCGAACTGCGCTGGGTACTGGGCGTATGTGCGATGGCCGTGAGTATGATCCCCCTCCTACTGGCCGGGAACCTTCCGTTTCTGGCCGCGGCGCTCTTCGTCTCGGGCCTCGCCATCGCTCCCACGATGATCACCACGATGGCCCTGATCGAGGCGCACGTACCACGCGCGAAGCTCACCGAGGGCATGACCTGGATCAGCACCGGGCTCGCGGTCGGCGTCGCCGTCGGCTCCTCGGTGACCGGTCTGGTCATCGACGCGGCCGGCGCGCAGCGCGGGTACGTCGTCTCCATCACGGCGGGAGCGGCCGCGGCGGCGGTGGCGTTCGCGGGTTACCGCCGGCTGACGAGGCCGGCGCAAGGGGAGGAGCCCTCTAGCGATGGCGCAGACACCGACAGTGCGGACGGCGGGGAAGAGCGGGCCGGCCGAGTGGCGTAACTGGGCGGGCAACGTCCGGGCCAGGCCCACGCGCGTGGTGACCCCGACCTCGGTCGGGGAGCTTCAGGAGGCGGTCCGTCGGGCCGCCGAGGAGGGGCTGCGGGTGAAGGCGGTCGGCACCGGCCACTCCTTCACCGCGGCGGCCGCGACCGACGGTGTCCTCGTGCGCCCGCAGGCGCTGGCCGGCATCACGGAGGTCGACCGGACGGCCGGCACGGTCACCGTGGCGGCCGGCACGGTCCTGAAGGACCTCAACCTGGCCCTCGCGGCGCAGGGCCTGTCGCTCACGAACATGGGCGACATCATGGAGCAGACGGTCTCCGGCGCCACCAGCACCGGCACGCACGGCACCGGCCGCGACTCCGCCTCCATCGCCGCGCAGATCCGCGCCCTGGAACTGGTCACCGCCGACGGCAGGTTGCTGCACTGCTCCGACAAGGAGAACCGCGAGGTCTTCGCGGCCGCCAGGCTCGGCATCGGCGCGCTCGGCATCGTCACCTCGCTGACCTTCGCCGTGGAGCCGCTCTTCTTCCTGACCGCCCGTGAGGAGCCCATGGGCTTCGACCGGGTGACCGCCGAGTTCGAGGAGCACGTCGCCGAGAACGAGCACTTCGAGTTCTACTGGTTCCCGCACACGGACAACTGCAACACCAAGCGGAACAACCGCAGCCAGGGCCCGGCGGCCCCGCCCGGACCGGTCAGCGCCTGGATCGAGGACGAGCTGCTGTCCAACGGCGTCTTCCAGGCCGTCAACTCCCTCGGGCGCGCCGTCCCCGCGGCCATTCCCGGCATCGCCAAGGTGGCCAGCCGCGCCCTCTCCGCGCGCACCTACACGGACATCCCGTACAAGGTGTTCACCAGCCCGCGGCGGGTGCGGTTCGTGGAGATGGAGTACGCGCTGCCCCGGGAGAACGCCGTGGCCGCGCTGCGCGAGTTGAAGGCCGCGGTCGAGCGTTCCGGGCTGCGGATCAGCTTCCCGGTGGAGGTGCGCACGGCTCCGGCGGACGACATCGCCCTGTCGACGGCCTCGGGCCGCGAGACCGCCTACGTCGCGGTGCACATGTACCGGGGCACGCCGTACCAGGCCTACTTCACGGCGGCCGAACGGATCTTCACCGAGTACGGCGGGCGGCCGCACTGGGGCAAGGTGCACACCCGGGAGGCGGAGTACCTCGCCGGGGTCTACCCGCGCTTCGGCGAGTTCACCGCGCTGCGCGACCGGCTCGACCCCGACCGGCTCTTCGGCAACGACTACCTGCGGCGCGTACTGGGAGCCTGACGGGATCCGCCGACGGACGGTCAGGAGCCGCTCGGCTCCGCCGCCCCCTTCCCGGAGTCGGCGCCGGTGCCCCCGCCGCCGGGCTTCGGCGGCGGCACTGGTGTCGCCGACCCGGACGGCTTGCCGCTCGGCGTGACCGGCGGGGACGGGGACGCCGGCGGGGACGGGGTCCCGGAGCCGGAGGTGTCGGGGGCGGGGCTGCCGCTCCCGTCGCCGCCCGGGAGGGAGGGGCTCGGGGAACTCCCGGACCCGGGGGTCCGCCCGTCGCCGGCGCCCTTCCCGTCCTCGGCGCCCTTCCCTTCCTTGCCGCTCCTGCCGTCGTCGCCGTGCTCGCCCTGCTTGCCGTCCTTCTCCCCCGCGCCCGGCCCGGTCCCGGGTGGGGCGGGGCGGTGGTCGGCGGCCTTGCGGGTGCCGGCGGACAGGAGCGTGTCGCCGCCCTTGCTCACGGAGGTGCCGGCGACGGCCTCGTAGGTCCCGAGTCCGCCGATGGCGACGGCGAAGGCGGCCGCCGACGCCACGGCGGTGCGCTTCCAGCCCCGTACGCGGGTGCCGTGCACGGTGGCGTCGCCGAACTCCCCCGACGGCCCGGCGGCCATCGGCGGCACCGCCGTCCCGGCGTCCTGCCCCTGTCGCGACGGGACCTGACGGCCCCTGGGGCGGGCGCCCTCGCGCAACTGGTCACCGGTGCGCCGGAAGACGTGTTGGATGACGGGCCCGCCGGCGGTGGCGACCACGCTCACCACGCCGGCGCCGACGATGGTCCCGTAGACGCCGAGCTGCGAGGCGAGCAGCGCCGCCCCGACCGTGGCGAGGGAGGTTCCCGCGATCTGCGCGACGCTCAGATCGAGCTTCTTCCCGTCGTCCGCCCGCTCCGGTCCGGTTTCCCCTGCCGTCTTCTGACCCATCGCCATCCCCTGTGTGTCACGCCTCTCGCGCTCGTGGTCCGTCAGCAGTTACTGACACCTGGGCGAAAGGGAAAGTTCCGTTTCTGGGGATTCTGTGAAGCACAACACCCGAAATCGGGCGCGCCCGCAGGTCGGCCCGGATTCGGACCCGATTTCGGGCAGCCCAACTCCCGCCGCCCGGGACAAGTTCGGCGGCGCGGCGGTCCACCCAGGTGGCCCGAATGGAGTACTGTGGCGAGCCCTGGGGCCGTCCTTCCTTACGGATGTCCGGGCTCGGGAGAGGGAGCCGACTAATGGAGAAACGGCACTCAAGACCGGTGATGCCGCGGTATCGCACGGGTTCCTGCTGCGCACAGTAATCAATTGGTCACTGTGCGTGCCCAACAGGTAACCGTGCCATAACGTCGATCAAGGGCGCTTGCCCGACACGCCGGTTTAACACGGCAAGGTTGTGGCAGGCTGCACCCGGGCAGGCCACACTCGACTAGCGGAAGCAGCGACGCACGTGACGTCGGCAGGCACCACCCGGGAGGTCCCCATGCCCGAACTGCGTGTCGTGGCCGTCTCAAATGACGGCACACGACTGGTGCTCAAGGCTGCGGACAGCACGGAGTACACGCTTCCGATCGATGAGCGGCTGCGGGCTGCCGTGCGCAATGACCGCGCGCGCCTGAACCAGATCGAGATCGAGGTGGAGAGCCACCTCCGCCCCCGAGACATCCAGGCCCGCATACGAGCCGGTGCCTCCGCGGAGGAGGTCGCCCAGCTCGCCGGCATCCCCGTCGACCGGGTCCGGCGCTTCGAGGGTCCCGTGCTCGCCGAACGCGCCTTCATGGCGGAGCGCGCCCGAAAGACGCCCGTCCGTCGCCCCGGCGAGAACACCGGACCCCAACTCGGCGAGGCCGTACAGGAACGGCTCACGCTGCGCGGGGCCGACAAGGACTCCGTGCAGTGGGACTCCTGGCGCCGCGACGACGGCACCTGGGAGGTCCTCCTCGTCTACCGGGTGGCCACCGAGATGCACTCGGCGAGCTGGACGTACGACCCGCCGCGCCGGCTGGTCGTGGCCGTCGACGACGAGGCCCGGTCCCTGATCGGCGAATCGGACGACCTGCCGGCGACTCCGGAGCCGAGCTTCCCGTTCGTGCCGCGGATCGCCCGACTGCCGCGGGACAGGCCGCTCGACCGGGCCCTGGACCGCCAGTTCGAACGGCCCGACTCCCGGACCCCGCCTCCGCCCGAGCCCGAGGAGGAGCGGGACACGCTGACCAGCCTGCTGGAAGCCGTCCCGAGTTTCCGCGGCGACATGGTCGTCCCGGAGCGCCCCGAGGCACCGGTCGAGGAGATCGAGGTGGAGGAGCCGCCCGCCCCGGCGGCTTCGGCGGGCGCCGGTTCGGCGTACGCGGACGTGCTGATGCCGCGCACGGTGGCGGGTCACCGCGACCGGCTCACCGGTACGACGGACCGTCAGGCCGAGGCCGACGGCGTCCGGCCGGGCCGACGCGCGGCGGTACCCAGCTGGGACGAGATCGTCTTCGGTACCCGGCGCAAGAAGCAGGAGTAGCGCGGTCCCGGCCCGGGCCCCCCCCCGGGGCGGGCCCGCCCCGCCCCGCACCCCCCCCCCCGCCCCCCCCCACAGGCGGGCCCGGGCCCCCCCCCC